>NZ_DAVZJY010000044.1:0-13177 GCF_052272535.1 Sutterella sp.
CGTTCGGTGAAGGCGCACGAAAATCGCTTCGCTGAAGCGGCCGGATTGAGCCCGGGAAAGGAAGGATAAAGACGTCCGGGCGCCGCTTCTGCATGAGGCGCGATGATTTTCAGTCCACGATCGAAATCAGTCGTTTTCCTAAAAGACGCTGGAAAATCTTGTGCCTCAGGGAAGGCTCTGCAGCGAAGTGGTTCGCTGCAGAGCCTTCCGGAGGATTTCGCGGACGGCTTCACCGAGCCGGGCAGCCTGATGCATGCGCAAGGGAGTCGAACACCGCCAGCTCGAACCTGTACAAGAAGCCGCGGGGCGCCCCGCTGCACAATCATTGCCCTCCCCGCCCGCTTCTCCGGCGGACGTCGCTCCACGCATGAACCAAAAGGCCGGGCGGCGGCATTCAACGGTTTGAAGAGTTGGTCTCCATTTCCACCGAATGAGAAGACTGCTCCTATGAATTTCAGGCGGCCGGGTGGATTCGGGCTGCTGCATTAGGTCGTCATCCTGCATAAGCGCAGTTGTGAGGAAGTGAATGCTCAAATTGGGAGCGACGTCCTCTTTCGTCGAGTCTACGGGAAAGCTGTACGCCTTCTGGAGAGCCGAATCTCTCTTCTGCAGCTCGGAATAAATGTTTACCGGCATTAAGAGAAGATCAGAAGATCCGATCAGCGTTTTTCATTGCAATGCTTACCAATCATCAATATGGCGTCCGACGCTTTCTCGAAGTTGACTCGTTGACAGATGTCTAACTACGGAATGCAAGCACTCTGTCAACCACGTCCGTTGAGTAGCAAATCTGCATTGCGAAACGCTTCGCCACAGTCCTCATCCATGGCATCTGAGCTGAACGCTTCAATACGTCTAAGAGGTATTTCGAGTCGATTGAATGATGAAGAGCAGATCGTTCGAGCTGATGTCGGCCGAGACGAATCAAAAGAGAAGGCGCCACACCTCTCGGAAGGCACCTGAGGCGCCGCAATGGAATCCGCAGAAGGATGCGAGTTCACTGCGAAGACGCTCGGCGCATGCTCGGCGTGGCGCCAGGCCAACAGGACCAACCGCCCGACCTCCTCGATGGGCTCGAGCATCAGCGGGCAATCTCGCTCTCCGCCGGCGCTGCGGCCTTGAGCAACCAGGAGAAGCACTCGACGCCGTTGAGGTTTTCGCCGGGACCGATTTCGAGACGAGCCCATGATTCAAAACCAGATCCTGACGGATGAATGGAGTTCGGCCTTGAAGCGTCAGTAGGAAATCTGCTTCCGGAGGCGTTCAATAGAGATCTTCGCTGCATTCGGAGAAACCGGTGATTACGTCATGGATGCGCTGCTTCTCGCTCACGTCAACTTCCAGAAGATGGTTCACCGGGAAAGTCAATACAACTGCCCCCCATAACGTCGACGGTCGTACTCCGGCACCTCGAATTCATCGAGACGAAATCCGCCTTGAGAGGCGTTGCAATGACGTGATCGACCGACAAGTGGGATAAAGCGGCGACGCAGTCGCTTTTGTCTGCTTGGATAGTGCAGAAACCCGTTGTTGGGCTTCTCTGATCATCCATTCGAGATTGTGCCTGACGAATGGATGCTTGCCCCGATGCGGACAGACTCATTCTTCCAAACGATCACTTCCGAGTCGGCGTTCAGCAGTGCATTGCGCGCATGAATGATGGTGCTGGAGGCAAAACGGGGGGAGCCGTAGATCTCCATGACGGGCAATCGGCTGACGGCGGCTTTGGCGGCTGAATGATCGGCGGCATTCCATAAGAAAAAGGCGGAGATCCCGTTGGAGAACCTCCGCCCTGCACTTATTTTGGAAAGCTGATCAGCCGCGCTTCGCCGCCCAGATGCGGAAGAAGCTCTCGGCCGCGGCCGCAAGGTTTTCGGGTGCATCGCGCATCGCATCGCCCAAGGTGGCCGGAGTGCGCAGGATCGGCAGCACCGCCGTGACGCCGAGCTTGTAGAGGGCCTCGAGTTCGCGCTGATCCGCGTCGACGCTTCCCGCGAAGACCACTACCGGCGTGCCGGACGCTCGGCGCGCGATGCCCGCCGCGACCTTGCCGCCCTTCGTCTGGGCGTCCACGCAGCCCTCGCCCGTCACGATGAGATCGGCGGTCTTGGCGGCCTCCTCGAACTTCATGAGGTCGAGGAGCGCGTCGATGCCGGAGACGAGGCGGCCGTTGAGGAACGCCGCCACGCCCGCACCCGTGCCGCCCGCGGCGCCGCCGCCGGGGAGATCGTTGATCCGCGCGCCGCGCTTTTCAAAGAGCGAGGCGACGTGGCGCAGCCCCTCATCGAGGCGCTTCACCTCGTCAGGGGTGGCGCCCTTCTGGGGCGCGAAGACCTCCGCCGCTCCGTCGGGCCCGTAGAGGGGATTCGAGACGTCGCAGAGGGCTTCGATGCGGGGACCGCCCTTCTTCTGGAAGAAGAAGCCGTTCAAGCGGATGGAGCGCACCTGGCCGAGGGTCTCGCCCGTCGGCACGAAGGGACGGCCCGCCTCGTTGATGAACTGGGTGCCGAGGGCCGCGGCCATGCCGCAGCCGAGGTCGGTGGTGGCCGACCCGCCCAGCGCAATCACGATGCGGGTGTGGCCGACTTGCAGCGCATGCGCGATGAGCTGCCCGACGCCCAACGTCGTCGTGCGCATGGCGCTCCAACCGGGGAGGCGCTTGCCCAAGCCCGCGGCTTCGGCCAGCTCGATCACGGCCGTCTGCCCGATCGAGAGGTAGCGCGCCTGCGCGCGCTGCCCGCAGGGGCCGGTCACCGGCACGGGCAGAAGCGCCCCGCCCGCGGCCTTCTGCACGACGGCGAGCGTGCCTTCACCGCCGTCGGCGACGGGCCAGGAGACGATTTCAGCATCGGGGAAGACCTTCCTCGCCGCCTCCTCGAGAATGGACGCGGCGCGGTGCGCGGAAAGCGAACCCTTGAAACTGTCGGGGAGGAGAAGGATCTTCACGGAGAAACCTCTTGGGGAATGGTCGGGTGTGCGCTTCGACCGGACGCGGACGCGCCCGCCTGCGGGTGAGGCCTGCAGGCGAGCGCGGCTCCCGGCGGGGGGAGAAGCAATGCGAAAGTTTTACCGCAGGATGATACCTGCGGCCCGCTGATTTTGAATCGGGAGTTGTCTCCCTCCCGGCCGCTCTCTGATGCGGATCAGGGGAAGACCACGTCGCGCGCGGGCGGGAGCGCCTTCACCATGCCCTTGCCGAGCATCCAGGCGCCGACGCGCTCGACTTCGGCCTCGGTGGGCAGAGGAGCAAGACCGTCCTTCGTCCCGAAGACCGACCACTTCGGCATCACGTAGCGCTCGGCCCCGGCGGGAGGGAGCAGACGCTTCTCGACCATGAGGCGGCGGAACTTCACCGGGTCGGACTCAATGCGGTGCGCGGCCTCGGAAAGCGCCCCGCGCAAGGCCGCCACAACGGCCTCCGTGACGGCCGTTTTCTTGAAGGCCACGACGGCCAGGGGCTCGGCAAGGTTCGAATCATCCCAGAGCGTGCGCCCGCCCTTCGCCTCAACGACCGAGGCGAGCGGCTCAGGGAGCAGCGCCGTGTCCATCTTCCCGGCGAGGAGCAGCTGCAGCCGGATCGGGATCTGCTTGATCTCGATCTTCTTGAGCCGGTCGGCCGGAAGGTTCTCCGTCTCCTCCATGCGCGTGAGGAGATAGTCGATGATGGTCGCCGAGCTCATCGCCGTCTCGACGGGAGCGCCCTTCCTGAGGTCGTCGAAGTTCTGCAGGCGCTCGGCGGCCTTGGGGGAGGCAAGGAGCGCGAAGTTCCGCGTCCCCGCGTGCGCGCGCGTCGCCGTCACGGCGACTGCCTGCGGGATGCCGCCCGCGTACTGCAGGAGCACGTTCATGAGGTCACCGTAGTGGCCGTCAAGCTCGCCCGCGCGCATCGCGGCGCCCAACTCCACCGCCGAGCGGAAGGGAACGAGCGTCACCTCGAGCCCCGCACGCGTGAAGCACCCCTCGGATTCGGCCGCGTAGAGAAGCACCGCATCCGACGCGGGCAGCGTGCCGATCCGCAGGGCGGCGGCCTCACTCGAGGCGGCGCCCAACCCGCAGCAGAGGGCCGCGGCGCAGAGGGCCGCACGCTTCAACGCTCCTTGGAAGCGGCGGGTGAGCGGCTGAGACGAATGGGAACGGAACTGAAGGGACATAAGGGACTCCTCGAAGAGACGGCGCTATTGTACACGTGCACAACGGCGGAGGCCGCCTCAATATGCATGAGAAAAGAGCCGGGAGAACGATCCTCTGCCGCGCATCGAGGAGCCTCGAGGCGCTCCGCATCATTAGAATCCGACGAACACATTGAACTACCTCACGAGGTGCGCCCATGTCTTTCGCCGCCGCCCAAGCGTGGCTCGCCGAACGCGGCTTCCAAGGCCGCATTCATCGTTTTTCGGGTTCGAGCGCCACGGTCGAACTCGCCGCCCATGAGATCGGCGTCGAGCCCGCGCGGATCGCCAAGACCATGGCGGTGACGGGACCCGAGGGCCCGATCCTCATCGTCGCCGCGGGCGACGTGCGGCTCGACGGGGGGAAGTTCAAGCGGACATTTCACGTCAAGCCCCACTTCATTGCGCCGGCCGACGTTGAAGCCGCCGTCGGCCACGCCCCGGGCGGAGTGTGCCCCTTCGGCGTGAAGGCGGGCGTCCCCGTCTACCTCGACCTCTCGCTCAAGGCCTACCCGACCGTCTGGCCCGCCTGCGGCGACGAATCGAGCGGCGTGGAGCTCACGCTCGACGAGCTCGAGCACGCCGTGGTGAGCGCGGGCTGGGTCGACCTCACGCGCCCGCCGAAGACCGAACTCTGACCGAAGGCCGGCCGCTCATCGTCGCGTCCTCTACTCGCCTCCGACCGCCCTCCTTCCCGGCGCTTCAGCCTCCCCGAAAACCTCCGACCTCAGGACCCGACCGACCACCGCCCATGTCCATCCGCACCCTTGTTGAAACCTACCGCACCCTGCGCCAAAGCCCGATCTGGCGGCTGCTCGCCGCCGACACCGGCCCCGTCTCGATTGCGATTCTGCAGGCGCTCCTCTTCGACGCCGAGCGCGAGCTCCCGGCCTCGGTCTTCCTCGAGCGCCTCGTGCACGCCTACGCCGAAGGAGCGGACGCCACGATCACGCGCGAAGAGGCGCGCATCCTCGCCTCGCGCTGGGTGAAGGACGGCTACATCGTCTGCCGGCTCGTTGAAGGAAGGAGCGAGGAGACGTACGAGCTCACCGCCGCCGGGCTCGAAGCGATCCGCACGCTTTCGCGCTTCCAGATGAAGCGCTCCGGGCCCACGGAGTCGCGCCTCGAGATGGTGACCCACGCGATCGAGCGGCTCGCGGCCGACTCCGACCGCAGCAGCGCCGGGCGCATCGCGCAGCTCGAGGCGGAGAAGCGCCGCATCGACGAGGAGATCGAGGCGATCCGCGCGGGCAAAAGTGCCTCCATCTCGAAGGAGGCTGCGCTCGACCGCGTCGGCGAAATCTTCGAGCTCGTCGGCGAACTCGAAGCCGACTTCCGGCGCGTGCGCGAGGAATTTGAGCGCCTCAACCGCGCGTTCCGCGGACGGATCCTGCAGAGCGCCGACTCCCGCGGCGTCATTCTCGACACGTTCTTCGAGGGCTACGAAGGCATTGAAGAGAGCGATGCGGGCCGCGCATTCTCGGCCTTCTTCCGGCTCCTCACCGACCCCCGGGCGGAGGCCGACTTCGAGGACGCCCTGAACCGCATCGCCCAACGCGACTTCTACCGCGCGCTTTCCATGGACGAGCGCCGGCGGCTCTCGAACCTCCGCAACGGCCTCGTCGAGCGCGCCTGGAGCATCAACAACGTAATGATGCAGCTCGCGCGCTCCTTGAAGGACTTCGTGCAGACGAGGAGCTACGTCGAGGAGCGGCGCCTCGGAAACCTCATCCGTGAAGCCCGCCGCGCCGCGCTCGGCCTCGCGAAGACGATCGGCGTCAAGGAGGGGCTCCTCCCGGTGACGCTCCCCTCCGCCCAGGTGCGCTCGATCGACCAGTACGTCTTGGACGACTCCGAGGAGATGCCGATGGACGTGGAGATCGGCCGCGCCGAGCGCCCCGAAGTGGATGCGCTCACGGTCTTTGAGCGCATCCTCGCGGCGGAGATCGACTACCCCGCGCTCATGCGCACGGTCGAGGCGCTCCTCACGGCCGCTGGGGCGCCGGAGCGCGTCACGATCGGCGAGGTCTACGGGGCGCTCGCCGTCAAGCAGGGCCTCGGCTCCGTGGTGGGACTCCTCTCGCTCGCCACCCGCTACGGCGAGCCCGGCGCCCCCGGAATGCCGGGCGACTTCGCGCCCGACGCCGCCCTGCGCGAGGCTGCGGCCGACCGCGACATGGCCACGGCCGACTACGCCGTCCCCGAGAAGCCCGTGATGCTCGACGAAGCGCTCTCCTGGCGCGACCGAAACGACGCCGAAAGGAGCGCCCGCATTCCGCTCTACTGGTTCACGATGACCTCGGTCGAGCGCATGCGCGCCTCGCACCGCTGGCGGTGACGCACCGACCGTACGGACGAAACCGCAGAAGAACATTTCCCGAAAGGACTCCCCCTCAAGATGACCATCTCCTACGACCTCCCCGACGACGACGTCGCCGCCGACGGCCCCGACGCAAAGCCCAAAGCCCCCGCC
Organism: Sutterella sp.; assembly: GCF_052272535.1. Taxonomy (NCBI): domain Bacteria; kingdom Pseudomonadati; phylum Pseudomonadota; class Betaproteobacteria; order Burkholderiales; family Sutterellaceae; genus Sutterella; species Sutterella sp. The sequence goes on from NZ_DAVZJY010000044.1 coordinate 6,643, forward strand.
CCCGAACCGCTCTACCCGGGCGACACGGGGACGCTCCCCGCCGAAACGCGGCAGGTGCTAGTCAACCTGCTCCGCGGCCCCTACTTCGAGCGCAGCCGCAGCGTGCGGCTCTGGGAGGTCCTCAAGGTGAACGAAAAGCTCGTCCGCGAGCGGCTCTCCGACCTCTACCTCGACCTGCTGATCGACGACGAGTTCGGCGTCGCCTTCTGCCGCAGGCCCGACCTCGGGGACCTTGAGGCGCCGTCGCTGCTCAACACGGTGCGCCTCAGGTTCCTCGACTCGGCGATGCTGCTCGAACTCCGCGACCGCCTGATGCGCGCCCGCGCCGGGGGCGAGCGCGCCGTCGTGACGAAGGTGGAGTTGGCGGAAATGCTCCGGCTCTTCGACCGCGCGGCCGATCAGAACGCGCCCGTCTTCCAGAAGCACTTCATGGGCGTCATCAAGCGCCTCACCGAGCGGCGGATCCTCCTTCAGCTCAAGTCGGGCGACGCGATGGAGATCAGCCCGGTGCTCCCGCTCCTCTTCCCCACGGCAGACATCGAAACGCTGCGCGCCGCGTACGTTCGCCGGATGATGAACGACGCCGCCTCCCCCGAGGAGAAGGCGGAGCTCGGCCGCCGCTACGAGATGCTCAAGGCCGAAGGCGCCGCCATCGAGCTCACCGACGATGAAGCCGACGAGGCAGACGAAGCCAACGAAGGAGAAGTCCGATGACCAATTCGCTTCTTCAGGGCTTCGTGCAGTGGCGCATCAAGCGCCTGCAGGTCTTCAACTGGGGGACCTTCAGCAACATTCACGACATCCCGATCTCCACCACGGGCTTTCTCTTCGTGGGCGCTTCGGGGTCGGGGAAGTCCACGCTCCTCGACGCCCTCGTGACGCTCCTCTTCCCCAATCCCGCCTACAACGCCGCCGCGCGCGAGGGCGAGGGGCGCAGGAGCGACCGCAGCCTCCTCACCTACGTCCGCGGCGCCTGGTCCACGCAGTCGGACGCCGAAGCGACGGGCGGCCCGCGCGCGAAGGTGCAGTACCTGCGCCGTGAGGCGACCTTTTCGGCGGTCGCCGTGACCCTGGTGGACACCTGCGGCGCCGAAACGACGCTGATGCTCGTCGCCTGCATCAGGAAGAGCGCCAACGAAGAGTCCGCGATCAACCGGCAGTACTTCATCATCAACGGCGCCTACAGCTTCAACAAGGCGGACTTCGAAGGCTTCGTGAAGTCGCAGTTCGACTGGCGATGGCTGAAGTCGCGCCTCCCCGAATTGACGAGCTTCACGCGCTTCAACGCCTACATGGACGCCTTCTGCGACCGCTTCGGGATCCGCCACCCCGCGGCCCTGAAGCTTCTCGCCAAGGCCCAGTCGGCGAAGAACCTCGGCGAGCTCAACACGTTCCTCAGAACCTTCATGCTCGAGGAGCCGCGCACCTTCGAGATGGCCGAACGGCTCACGGCCGAATTCGACGACCTCTCGAAGGCCCACCAGGAGGTGCTCACCGCCAAGGCGCAGTGCGAGATCCTCACCGCGGCCCGCACGGCCTGGGACAAGTGGCGCATTGAAACGGTCCGCCGCGAGACGCTCGAACGCGAGCGCGACGCGCTCCCCTGGTGGGTTGAGCAGACCAAGCGCCGCCTTCTCGCCGAAGAGCTCCCGAAGCTCACCGCACGGCGCGAAGACGCCGAACGCACGAAGCGCACGGCCGAGGACGAGCTCGACGCGGCCGTCAAGCGCCTCGAGGACCTGAGGCTCGAGCACGCGCAGGCGGGCGGTGCGGCGATCGCGCGCTTGGTCGAGCGCATCGAGAACCTGCGCACCGAACTCGCCCGCGTCGAGGTGAAGGAGCGCAGCGCCCGGCGCAGCGCCGCCGCGCTCGGCCGCGCGCTCCCCGACCAGTCCGCCGCCTGGCCCGGGTTCGTCGAGGAGATGCGCGGCGTGCTCGAGCAGGAAGCCTCCGAAGCCGACGGCCGCAGAACGCGCCTCTACGAGCTCGCGGGCGACGAGCGCGAGAAGAAGAAGGCCTTCGAAGAGACGGTGGCCGAAGTGCAGTCGCTGCGCGCCCGGCCCTCGAACATCCCGGCGAAGAACCTCGACCTGCGCGCCGAACTCGCGGGCGAGCTTGGGCTCACGGAGGAGGACCTCCCCTTTGCGGGCGAACTCCTGCAGGTGAAGCCCGAGGAGGCCCCATGGCAGGGCGCGATGGAGCGCGTGCTCCACAACTTCGCGCTTTCGATCCTCGTGGACGACCGTCACTATGCGGCCTTCACGGAGCTTCTTGAAAAGAAACGCCTCCACGGGCGCGTCGTCTACTACCGCGTGCGCGGCGCGCGCGACTTCGACGGGTTCTTCCGCCCGCGGAGCATCGCCTCGAAGCTCGACTACAAGGCCGGCCGTTGGTTCAAGTGGCTCGCGGCCGAATGCGCCGCGCGCTTCCCGCACCTCTGCGCGGAGACGCTCGAGGAATTCCGCCGGGTCGACCAGGCCGTGACCCGCGCGGGCCAGGTGAAGCACTCGGCCGAGCGACACGAGAAGGACGACCGCACCGCCGTGGACGACCGCCGCCGCTGGGTGACGGGGTTCACGAACAAGGAGAAGCTCGCCGCCTACGAGGAGGACGCGCGGCGCTTGGCCGAGACCGTCTCCGCGATCCAAAAGGAGATCCGCGACGTCGAGGAAAAGGCGAAGAACGCGCAGGAGCGGCTCGCCGCCGCCTCGGCCCTCATCAACACCGAGTGGGCGGAGATCGACGCCGCGGGCTGCCGAGGTCGGCTCGAGGGCGCCGAAGCGAAGCTCGCGACGCTGCAGTCCGAAAACTCGGAATTGAAGCGCCTCGACGAGGAGATCCGGCGCACTGAAACACTCAAGCGCGCCCGCATGAAGGCGCTCGCCGACGCAGGCGCCGACTTCGAGAACGCCCTTCGCGCCGTCGCGAAAAACAACGAACAGGCCGAACGCGCCCAAAAGGCCCTCGCGCGCCTCTCAGCCGCCGCGGCCGCCGGAGGCGTGCAGCGCCCGCCGGTTGAATCCTTCACCGCGCTCGACCGCCGTGCGACCGAAGCCGGCACGCTCGTCCTCACGCTCGAAAACCTCATCGACCGGCGCAGCGCCCTCACGGACGCCGTCAACGAGGAGCTCTCGGACGCGCGGCAGAAGGAGACTCTCCACGCCGCGGGCGTGACGGCCAGGTTCGGCGAGTACCTCGCGAAGTATCCCGGCACGGCGGCGGAGCTCGACGACTCGTTGGAGTCGGCGCCTGAATTCTTCCGCAAGCTCGAGGAGATCGAGAAGGACGGGCTGCCGCGCCACGAGCGCCGCTTCAAGGAGCTTCTCGAGACGCAGTCGCTGCAGCACTTCACGACGCTCAACCACGAACTGAAGAAGGCCCGCACGGACATCATCAGCCGCATGGCGATGGTGAACGCATCGCTCGCCGACGCCCCCTATTCGCGGCTCGCCGACGGCGACACGCACCTCAGGATCGAGGTGAAGGACCTGCGGCTCGCCGACGTCGAGGCCTTCCGCACGGAGTTGGGCGAACTCATCCAGAACGCTTGGGCCGACGACGTCACGGACGCCCAAGCCGAAGCCCGCTACCAGTCGATCGCGCGCTTCGTGGACCGCTTCAAGTCCGCCGACGCCGCCGACCAGGAATGGCGCCGTACGGTCCTCGACGTCCGCCGCCACGTCGCCTTCACGGCGGTGGAGTTCAACGCCGCGGGCGAAGTGATCGAAACCTACTTCTCGGGGTCGGGCAAGTCGGGCGGCCAGCGCCAGAAGCTCACGACCACGTGCCTCGCGGCGGCGCTGCGCTATCAGCTGATGAGCGACGCCGCCTCGGGCTCGCCCGAGGTGTCGCTCCCCGTCTTTGCGCCCGTGATTCTCGACGAGGCGTTCGACAAGGCCGACAGCGAGTTCACCGACATCTCGATGAACATCTTCCGACGCTTCGGCTTCCAGATGATCGTCGCGACGCCCGAAAAGTCCGTCGTGACGCTCGAGCCCTACATCGGCGGCGCCTACTACGTCGTGATGGAGAACCGCCGCCATTCGAGCGGGCTCGCCGTCACGTACGACGACGAGACGGGAAGGCTCGACTTCAAGCGCCTCTACGCTCCCGTGCCCAAGGCCACGCCGAAGCTCAAAGCGAACGGCGTCAGGGACGACGCGGGATTGGGCGGCCTCGACGCCCTGATGGCCGCGGCCGCCTCGGAGATCCTTGAAACCGAGCGCGACGCCCCTGAGGAGCTCCCGCCGCCGCCCTCGCTCTTCGGGACGGAGGCGTCGTCGTGATCCGGACGGTCGAGGAGACCGCGGCCGCCTTCGCCCGGGCATTCGCGCGCAGTTCCAGCCTCTGGCTCGCCGAAGAGGCGGCCCGCCGCCGCGGCTGCGCGGGTGCTGCGGCCGCTCCAGCCGAAGATGCGGCCACGCAAGAGGCCGCTCACGAAGCATCCGCCTTTCCGCTCGAGCGTCCGCTCGGACGCGTGACGGAGGCCGAGGCCGCGGCCGGCCTCGTGGAACTCAAGCGCCTCTCCACCGAATGGCGGCGCTTCGGCGAAGCGCCCGGGTGGACGGTCTCCTGGCGGGCGGTGCGTTGGCGCGGGCTCGGCGTCAAGACCGAGCTCCCCGCGCGGATCGCCGTTGATTCGCCCGAATCTCTCTGCCGGGTGCTTCACGCGCTCCGCGTCCCCGGAATCCCCTCGCCCGAAGGCTGGGCCGCGGCGCTTGAGCGCGTGCTCGAACTCATCGACCGCTTCGCCCGTCTCGACGGGGTCGCCAAAGACCAGCGCCCCACCGAAGGCCGCGCACGGATCCTGAACCTCTTGAAGGCGCTCCGGCCTACGGGCGTCCACTCCTCGAGCGACATGGCGGACGAGGACTTCCGTCGGCTCATCGACGTCGCCGGGTGGCTGCTCGAACATCCCGACTCCGGGCTCTTCGTGCGGGAGATTCCGGTCGAAGGCGTGGACACCAAATGGTTCGAGACCCACCGCACGGCGCTCTTCCGGCTCTGGAACTTCGCCCGCGGAGTGATGGGAGAGCCGGCGGCGGCTTCGCCCGCGGAGTTTCTCGCCGCCGCGGGGCTGCGCGAAAAGCCCGTCTTCGTGCGCGTGCGGCACGCCGGACACTGGACGGGCGGAGATCCGGATGAAGTCGTGCAGCTCACGCTCGAGCGGTTGGCCGCGGATCCAACCGATCCGGCCGACGCTCCGGCCGTCCTCATCATCGAGAACGAGCAGACGGGACTCTCCGTCGAGACGGACCCGTCGGTGCCGATTCTGATCGGTCTCGGCTACGGCGTCGCGGCGCTCCGGAACGTCCCGTGGCTCGCCCAACGGCGGATCCTCTACTTCGGCGACCTCGACACCCACGGCCTCGCGATCCTCGCCGAATGCCGGCGGGCGCTGCCGCAGACCGAGAGCGTGCTCATGAACCGCGCGGTCTGGGAGGAATGGCGGCGGCTCGCCGCGCAGGAGCCCGTCCCGGTCGCGAAGCGCCCCGTAGGGCTCACCGCTGAGGAGGCGGCGCTCTTCGACGCCCTCAAGGCCGTGAAGGGGCGCCTCGAGCAGGAGCGGATCCCGCTCGCGGTGGTGAATCGGGCGGTGGCGGAGGTGCTCAGCGGCGAAGCGCACCGCCCCGAAGCGCCACAAAACTAAACGCCGAAGGCCTCGGTTTCCCAGCCGTTGCGCACGAAGACTATGTCGCAGCAGGCCTTCACGCCCACTCGGATTGTCCCGACGGCGCCGAAGGTGCGCCAGGTGCGGCTTCGAAACCGTGCGAGCCAGGCGTCCGCAGCGTCGTTGCGAAGCCGCCAGACCTCGTGCGCTTGCGCACCCATTTCGAGAATGCCCTGGGCAGCGGGCCTTCAACCTTTCTCCATGCCGTCCCCAGATCTTCCAAAAGATCTCGGTACGAGAGCTTTCCGAGCAGCCCCGCCCTCTGCGCCTTATGCCGCATCCGGCAGGTGAGCACGGTCGTCAGAAAGTTGATGAATTCCGAACCGCGGGCGGAGAAATCTCCCTGTCCATTGGTGCGGTCGAACAGCTCATCGTTTTTGTAGGCGTCGAAGACCTGATGACGACACGCGCGGTCCTCGAATCGAGCGGTGCTTCGGATCGGCGGCCGCTCGAGGACTAGTCGACCGCCGTCACGAAGACGTCCTCACCGCGGCGCTTCTCCTCCTCCTGAGCCCGGGAGGCCTCGATCAGACCGCGGACGTAGGCGCTGCCGCCCATCTTCATCGCGTAGGCGTAGAGATCCTGATTGAGGCGCATCGTGAGAACGCAGTTGAGGGACACGGGAAGGCGGGGCCGGCCGCGGGGGCGGGGAGGCGTCGTCTGCTGGGATTTGTCCTTCGGGGAAAGAGACATCGGCGTGATCCTTAAATCGGGTTGTCAGGCGGGGGATTCTAGCGCAAACACCCGGTTGATTCAGCGACTTGACTCATTCGATAAGCCCTACGGCCGCCGCGCATGCCCGAAGGTGAAGGGAGTCCGACAAGGTGTGTCGTGAGATACTCCGTCTTCCGTGACGGAGTTCCC
>NZ_DAVZJY010000045.1:0-13159 GCF_052272535.1 Sutterella sp.
GCTCATGCATTCCCCCTTCTCAACGAATAGTCCAGAAGGCAATTTGACGACATAGATCAATCTGTGCTAGTTATCAACCTCTTTCGGATGCTTACTCAAGCATCCACAATCCCCTCAAACACAAAGTCTTCCATACTCTCAGAACACAAGCACAATAAATGACTAACAGTACTGACAAGGCTGCCGCATCCGCCGCCATCCGAGTCGCTCCGAGAAGCGGCCGGGTAAGGGCTGGCGTTGTGCTTGACCGAGACGGCGTGACTGTTGTGCAGAGCCGCGAGGGAATCGACGCAATGGAGCGGGCGGCCTATGCGGCCTATCCCGCCGATTGCGGCAATGCCCCGGAAGACAGGGCCGGATTTGCCGCCAGGGTGATCCGCAGCGTTGTCGACAAGCCAAACGAATGCGATGTCTGGGCGAACCTCTCCGAATCTGTCGTTTACGTTCTGACGCTTCCCGTCGTCAAGGATGCCGATCTGGACGCCGTTGCGCTTTTGAACGCAAGCCGCGTCTCTCCGATCAATCCCGACGAAACCAATTTCGACTACCGTCTTCTCGGCCGTTCGACCGGCACGGACGTGCCCTCTCTGCGCGCGACCGCCTTGAGCGCCTCTCAGGAAGGCTGCGAAGTCTGGCGTTCCGCCTTTGAAAAGGCCGGCATCAGGCTCGCGGGGCTCAGCTCTCAGGAGCTCGCCCCGGCGCTTCTCGCCTGCCGCACGCCCGTCGACGAAAGCTGGACGACCTACGCCTCTATGACGGTCGATGCTGGGGAGAGCGTTCTCACCATCATCGAAAACGGCAGGATCGCGCTTCAGCGCAACTTCAACGTCGGCATGGACCAGTTCCTCGCCGATGTCGTCGAGCGCCTTTCCGTCACGGAAGAATACGATTCGAACGAATCGCCCGATGATCGCCGGGCGCGCCTGGGTTTGAAGGTCAAGCAGCTCTTCGCCGACGAAGAGCTTCTGAAGACGCAGGGCGACATGCTCGCGTCGAGTCTCGACGCGGGTGTCGACCGCTCCATCAAGTACCTGGAGCGCACCTTCAGCTACTACGAGCGCGTCGAGCACGGCGCTGCTCCGATGGGTCTGTGCCTTACGGCCGACCACGCCGTGGTTCAGGTGCTTGGCCGCAGTCTGGAAAGCAAGCTCGGCATTCCGTGCAAGGTTCGTCTGCCCGACGCCTACCTCGTTGAGGGTGCTCAAGATCACATTCACGGCATCAAGGAAAACTTCAAGTGTGTGGCGGCTGTCGAAGCTCTGGGCCTTGCCTGCAGCAATGAGACGACGCCCAACTTGCTGGACCTGCCGGCCGACCGCCGCATGCGCGCCAGGATGCGCCGTCTCGTGCGCGCCGGCATGGTTGCGCTCGGCGCTGCCACGGTCTGCATGCTCGGCATTGCCGCCTGGTGCGGCCTTTCCTGGGTCGAAGACGGCCGGGCGCTCGAACAAAGCCGTCGTGAGCTTGCCGCCATCGGTACGCCGTTCACCGCCCGTGCCGTCGACAGCGAAATGCAGCGCCTCGAGGCGCTTGAAGCCCGTGGCGTGGCTGTTCTCGAGCGCCGCCGCTTCGCCAGTCTTCTCGGTGAGCTTGCAGCTGTGCGCGGCGATGACGTCTACATTCGATCCGTCGAGCTCGTGCCCGCAGGTGAAGCCGTTGCGGCAGACAAGAAGAAGTCTTCCCGCGGCGACCGGAACGAAAAGGCTGAGCAGACGCTTGTCGTCGTGCACGTAAGCCTCTACGGCAGCGCGCAGGAGCGCGAGGCTTCCTTTGCGGAATTCATCAATCGTCTTGAAGGACTCAACCGCGGCGGCACGATGACCGTCGTGACGGAAGATTCCGTGGACAACGGCGTGGCCTACGCCATTCGCATGAGCGGAGGCTTCTGATGAAGAACGTGTTCAAGAATATGCGCGGTGCCGGTCTGGGCGGCCTCCTTGTGATGGCCGTCGTCTTTGCCGTGTCCGTTGTGCTCGCGGGCGGCCTCTACTTTGCCAAGCTTTCTCGCGGCATGGAGCTCAACGAAGTCAACGATGAGATCTCCGCGCACCGCACGATTGCGCCGATTGTGGCAAGCCTCAAGGCGCGCCGCGTCGAGACTGAAAAGCTTCTCACGCCTGCGGCTGCCTACGACATGCCCAAGGATGTGCGCGGTCTTCTAAAGACGCTTCGCATTGTGGCTCAGGATGCGGGCCTGCACAACACGCAGTTCGTGCCGGACGCCATCTCCGTTGTGGGCAAGAGCGACATTCGCCTCAAGGGCGAGGCTCAGGGTTCGACCGACTGCTTCCGCCGCTTCCTCGTGGGCCTGAGCTCCCAGGACTGGATCTCGTCCATCGGCCGCGTCAAGGCTTCGGCGGGCGACGATGCTGACAGCAACAAGTATGAAGTGACGATCCGGGCTCGTTTCGGCCTTCTCGAAGAGCTGGGGGGCAAGTGATGAATTCTCGTGAGAAAAAGCTCCTTGGACTCGTGATTGTCGCCCTGATCGTGGCGGCCGGCGACTTCTTCTATTCGTCGCTCGACAAGTTCAAGGCCGTCGTTTCGTCGGATTCGAAGGCCGAGGCCGCAAGCGCCGCCGTGGCTCAGCTGAGTTCCAGAATGGCTGCCATGCCGCTCAATGCCGAAGCCCGCAGGCGTCTCGCCGCCGCTGGCGAGCCGCTCAAGAGCGACCCGCTTCAGGCGGTGCCGGCGAGCCAGCAGTTTGCGCGCAACGGTCAGAAGCTTCCCTTCATCTCGGTCGACGGTTTTATCCATATGGGCCGCACCCATCTCGTCATTCTCGGCGGCGTTGAATTCGCCAGGGGCGACGTGATCCCCGAAACGGGAGAGGTGGTGAAGTCGATCGGCGCCGATTCCGTGGTGCTGGAGCTTCCGGACACCGGCATGCGCCGAACGCTCAACTACGTCGAGCAGGATCTTGAAACTAATCACGAGGAGCCGAAAGCCGGCGACCCCAACCCTATAACACCAGTGACCGCCAAGTCGGTCCGTTAAACGAATGAAAGCACTTAACATCAACCTCAACACCTGCCTCATGCGTCCTCTTGCAGCCGCGTTCGTTGCGGTGCTCGTGCTTTCCGGATGCGCAACCCGCGACAAGGACGGCATCAGCAAGGACGATGCGTTCATGCAGCACTGGCAGAACCAGTCCGTCGACCGTCAGGGCTTCTCGCCCGCGCTCGAGGATCTGGCGCCCGAACCCCGCGTGCTGATGAAGCAGCAGTCTGCAAATCTGCACGGCACGCCCCGCGCGCTGCCTGATCAGCCGATCACGCTCAAGCTCCAGAATGCGGCCGTCGAGTCGGTTCTGCGCGCCATGGCGTCCGCAGCCAATGTGAGCCTCATGATGAGCAGCGGCGTTTCGGACAAGATCAGCCTCAACGTGAAGAACGCCCGCTGGTGCGACGTCTTCCAGTCCATCCTTCGCTCCAACGGTCTCGACTACCGTTGGCAGGGCAAGATCCTGCAGGTGATGACGGCTGCCGACAAGCAGAAGGAAGTGAGCCTTCTCACGCTCAACAACCAGCTTTCCGAGCAGTACCAGACGGCCGCTCATTCGGGCGACCTGATGGTGCAGGTCGTGAACGTCCGCTATTCCGACGCGGCTTCGCTCAAGAACAGCCTGACGCGCTTCGTCTCGCGCAACAAGGACGCCGTCATTGAAATCGACGAGCACAACAATGCGCTCGTCATTCAAGGGACGCCGCCCGAACAGGCCCGTATCCTTGCTTTGATCGACAGTCTCGACCGTCCGCGTCCGCAGGTTCAGCTGAAGGCCTACATCGTCGAAACGACGAAGGAAAAGGCCCGCGAGCTTGGCGTGCAGTGGGGCGGCCGCTTCAAGAATCAGAAGTTCATCGCTGGTTCCGGCAATTCGAAATTGGAGGGTGATGGTACCAACACGATTACCGGCATGCCGCTCGGACTTGGGTATACCGATCTCGTTGGGTCATCAGGCGCCGGGGTTCTCGGATTCAAGTTTGGCAATACCTCCGTGCTGGAAGCTCAGCTCAACATGATGGAACGCGATGGCGTGCTCAACATTCTGTCGTCTCCGTCCATTACGACGCTTGACAACAAGATGGCCTACACCGAAAACGGTGAAAAGGTGCCGTATGTGAGCAAGGACGACGATGGCGATACGAACGTCAAGTTCGAGGATGCCGTTTTGCGCCTTGAAATGACACCGAATGTCATCGACCCGGCCAACCTCAAACTCAAGGTCCTGATCAAGAAGGACGAAGTGGATTCGAGCCGCAACGTTCAGGGCAATCCGTACATCGTCAAGAAGCAGACGGAAACTACCGTGCTTGTGAGAAGCGGCGAGACGATCGTCATCTCCGGTCTTACGAAGGAAAAGGGCACGAATCAGGAAGCCGGCGTTCCGGGCATGCGTGATCTGCCGGGCGGCAAGTATGCCTTCGGCAGCACGAATCGCAATGTCTCGATGGAGGAGGTGCTGATCTTCATCACGCCGACCATTCTGCCGACGCGCGCCGAATCCGGCCGTCACGCCGCCCCGCTTCCTCAGTCTCCGGCTGTGCTCACGCCGGGCAGGCGTTGAGCCCGGACCGATGAAGGAGTCCGATCATGGCTGAATTCAACAAAAACGGTCGAGTGAAGATGCGTCTGGGCGAGCAGCTTGTGGCTGCCGGCCTTCTAACCGCCGACGCGCTTCAGGATGCCTTGAGGCGCGCCCGTGAAGAAGATCAGCGTCTCGGCGAGTATCTCGTTTCCGCCGGCATCGTGACGGAAGCTCAGGTGCTGCAGGCTGTAGCCAGCCAGCTTCAGGTGCCCGTCTACAACCGCGAGGCGTTTCCGATCAATGAGAAGCTTCGCACGGTGATTCCGGCCGACTTCGCGCGCCGTCACCGTGTGGTGCCGCTCTGCATGCGAAGCGGCGTGCTCTACGTGGGTCTTCTCGATGCGCTCGACTTCCAGACTTTGGACAAAATCGAGGAAATCGCGCATTGCCAGATGGAGCCCGTGCTCTGTCTCAGGACGGACTTCGTGCGCCTTTTTACGGCTGTCTACGGCGAATACTCCGCCGTGGGCGAAATGCTTGACAATGCTGCCCGCGGCGCTGAAGCCTCACCCGTGCAGTCTGCGGTTCAGAGTGCCGTGAAGGACCAGGAGCTCGAAGGCGACGTGAGCGAAGCTTTCGTCATCAAGCTCGTCAACATGATCATCGCCGAAGCGCTCAAGGCCGGGGCGAGTGATATTCACATCAATCCGGAAAAGACGGAGATCAAGGTGCGCTATCGTGTGGAAGGCCTGCTTCGCCGCGCCTCCACGATTCCGGTCTCCATGGGCTCGGCCGTGGCGTCCCGCATCAAGATCATGTCCAACATGGACATTTCCGAAACGCGTCTTCCGCAGGACGGCCGCTTTACCGTCAAGGCTGAGGGCCGCGAGGTGAACATTCGCGTGTCGACGCTTCCGACGACGTACGGCGAAAACATCGTGCTTCGTCTTCTGGACAGCCGCTCCGGGATCATCTACGACCTCCCGAAGCTCGGCATGAATCAGGCCGATTACGCGACGATTTCCCGTTGCATTCGCAAGCCCTACGGCATGATCCTTTCGACCGGCCCGACGGGTTCGGGCAAGAGCTCGAGCCTCTATGCCATCCTGAAGATGCTCAATCGCGAGGACGTGAACATCATCACGCTTGAAGACCCGGTCGAATACCGTCTTCCCGGCGTGCGCCAGGTCCAGCTGAACGTCAGGGCCGGCATGACCTTCTCGTCGGGCCTTCGCAGCATTCTGCGTCAGGACCCGGACATCATCATGGTGGGCGAAATCCGCGACAAGGAAACCGCCGAGATCGCTGTGCAGGCCGCTATGACGGGCCACCTCGTGTTGTCGACCCTTCATACGAACGACGCGCTTTCCGCCGTCTATCGTCTCGTCGACATGGGTGTGCCTTCCTATCTGGTGACGTCGGTGCTTTTGTGCACGTTTGCCCAGCGTCTCGTTCGTACGATCTGCCCGAACTGCCGTCAAGAATACGAGCCCGCCGAAGGCATGCTTCGCGATCTGGGCCTCAAGCCCGAAGACGGTCCGTTCTATCACGGCGCCGGCTGCCCGCAGTGCGGCGGGACTGGCTACTCGGGTCGAACGGCCATTTTTGAAGTGATGCCCATGTCGGAGGAAATCAACCACATGGTGCTCAAGGGCGAGTCGATGCAGACGGTCTACCGTCGTGCGCTTGAGAACGGCCTTCACACGATGCGTCGGGACGCTGCGGACAAGATTCGCGCAGGGCTAACGACCTGCGAAGAGGCGCTGCGCGTCACGATGGCGTAACGGGGACTGAGAAATGCCGCTTGACTACCGTTACGAAGCCGTCGATGTCGCAGGACGCCGCCTCAACGGAACGTTGACGGCGGATTCCGAAAAGGATGCTCGCCGCAAGTTGTTTGAGCAGGGACTCGTCGTCTCGAAGCTTCAGGGTGAAGCCAAAGCGAAGACGAGTTGGGATTGGCATCGCCTCTTCCAAAAGCGCCTGAGCACATCGGAGCTGATCCTCTTTACGCAGCAGTTCCGTACGCTCTACATGGCCGGCATTTCGCTGCCCGAGGCTTTGCGCATTCTTCATGATCAGGCTGAGAACAAGCAGTTCAAGTGGGTTGTGGGCGACATGCAGCGCCGCGTGCTGGAGGGTGAAAGTCTGCATCAGGCTTTTTCGGCCAATCGCAATGTGTTCTCATCGCTCTACTGCGCGATGATTGCGGCGGGCGAAAGCTCGGGTGCTTTACCGGAAGTTCTTGACCGTCTGGTATATTTGCTTGCGCATGATGCAAAGACGAAGCAGCAGATTACATCTGCTTTGCGCTATCCGAAGATGGTTGTATTCGCGATGGTGATCGCCTTTCTCGTGCTTCTCAATTTTGTGGTGCCGCAGTTTGCCTCAATTTTCCAAGCTGCTAAGGTCGAATTGCCGTGGCCGACTCAGTTTGCGTTGTGGCTCAATCAGTTCTTCCAGGATTATTGGTTCGTTATCCTAGCTTTGCTTTTCGGATTCATTTATACTTGGAAGGCATTCATGAAGACTGAAAAGGGAGTGTTTTGGCGTGACAGCATGGCGCTCAAGATTCCTCTGATCGGCAAGGTTGTCCAGAAGGCGGCCATTGCGCGTTTTGCGGCTATTTTCAGCATTCTGCAGCGAAGTGGGCTTTCTGTTTTGAACAGTTTGGACATCATCCGGGATACGGTTGACAATGCTTTCTTTCAGACGAAATTCGAAGGGATCAAGTCAAAAATTCAAGCAGGTAGCGGGATTGCGGCTGCGGTTGAATCGGTGAAAGGCTTCACACCGCTTGCGGTAAATCTCATTTTGGTGGGTGAGCATTCCGGTAAGTTGGATGAGATGCTCAATGACCTCGCAAGGCACTATGACAATGAAGTCGAGTTGGCAGTAGAGGAGTTAACCGAGTGGATTGGTCCAATACTGATTATGGCTCTAGGTGTTGTGGTTCTCTTCTTTGCGTTGGCTATTTTCTTGCCAATGTGGGATCTAGTGAAGTTGGTTCAATAGTCTAAATTGGCGTTTCTTTCTTTATAAATAATGGAACTGATTAAATGTTCAACTTAAGGAAACAAAAAGGGTTTACTCTGATTGAAATAGTTCTCGTTCTGGTGCTGCTTGGGATTTTGTCTGCTGTTGCTATTCCTAAGTACTATGATCTAGAGGCTAAAGCTGAAACAGCAAAGGTTTACGCTCTTGCGTTTCAGTTTGAGTCAGAATTTAATAGTGAAACCGCTGCTTTAATGTTGGAAGGAATGTCTTGTCAGGATGCTAAATATAAAGCCGCTGACACGGTTGGTAGTCGTTATACCTGGAACGATCCGAATGTGCCGGGCACTATTTCTGTGGATCCGTCCGTCATTTATACGGATTCTCCGGAAATGAAAGTTTTTGTTCGTGCAAATAGTACGGAGGGCCGTACTTATGTTGTACCTTCTGGTGTTATTATTTGTAACAATCAAAGTGCAACTACTCATTGATCAAATTAAAATTTGATCTTGTTTATATTTTATCAACGTTGTTTTTTATAGGAGTTAATAAATGAAGAACAACACTCGTGGTTTCACATTGATTGAAATCGTTATGGTTCTTGTGCTACTCGGTATTCTTTCCGCTGTTGCTCTGCCGAAATACTATGATCTTAAGAGCCAGGCTGAAAAGCAGACTGCTAAGGCTGTTGCGGCTGAATACCAGGCTCGTTTGAATGCCAGCTTTGCTGAGAACCTTCTCGGTAATAATAATTGCACGACTTCCCGTGGTAACGCAATCGAAGAGGCGGATAAGCTTTTCAGCGAAGCTGCCGATGTGGCTGTGAACAAGTTCACAATGGTTAAAGATCCGGAGACGGTTGCTGATACTGACAGTAAGTTCACTCTTAAGCTCAGCAAGGATGGTAAGGGGCTTGCGGATGTCGTTATTGCTCTTCCGACTTGCTACAATCCGGTGAAATAATCAATCCGATTATTGACGGATGTCTACAAACAAATGTGAAGACTGATTCTGTCAAATAGGAAAATGAGCTGCGCGAGAAGTTGAATCACAATCACGTCTCGTGCAGCACATTTCGCACCGAATTGAGCAGATCAATTTTTTATAACTGTCGAGTGCTGCAGAGCAAACAAAATCCATAGTAATAGAAATCCCTGACTCTTTAATGTTTGATCTTGATAACACTCTAAGAACCGTCAATCAACGCAACGGTTCCGACCTCCATCTCTGCGTGGGAGAACCTCCCATGGCTCGTGTCGTTGGTGAGCTTGAACCGGTCGGGAATGCAGAGCTTACGTCTGTGGACATGGAGGTTGTTTTTGACAAGATCCTCACCGAACGTCACAAGAAGATCCTCGAAGAGAAGGGTGAGGCTGACCTTCGCTATGAGGTTCCCGGACTTGCGGGCTATCGTGTGAACGTCTTTCAGACGCTCGCCGGAGCCTCAGCTACCTTCCGAGAAATTCCCAATACCATTCCGACGCTCGAAGAGCTCGGACTTCCCAATTCGCTCACCGAGCTTTCCATGCTCAACAGCGGTCTCGTTCTCCTCGTGGGCCCGACCGGCAGCGGCAAGTCGACTGCAACGGCTGCTCTCGTCAACTACGCGAACGAGCATCGCCGCGAACACATCCTCACGATTGAGGATCCCATTGAATTCCGTTATGAAAGTCTCGGCTGCATGGTGAGCCAGCGCGAAGTGGGCCTTCATACGACCAGTTTCCAGGCCGCTCTTCGCGTAGCGCTTCGCGAGGACGCAGACATTGTGGTTGTGGGCGAAATGCGCGACCGCGAGACGGTCCGCCTGGCTCTCGAGGCCGCCGAAACCGGCCACCTCGTTTTCTCCACGCTTCACACCCGCACGGCGGCTCAATCCGTTGACCGCATCATTTCGATCTTCCCCGAGACCGAGCAGGCGCAGATGCGCATGGTGCTCGCCGACACGCTCAAGGCTGTCCTCTCCGTTTCGCTCATGAAACGATGCGACATCAAAAGCCGCGTTCAGGCCATGGAGATCATGCTGGTGAACGGCGCCATTCGCAACCTCATCCGCGAAGGCAAGACCCCGCAGATCAACAACGTCATCCAGACGAGCCGAGGCCAGGGCATGTGCACGATGGACGATGCGCTCAAGTCTCTGCTTGATCGAGGCATCATCTCCAGCGAAACCGCCGAGCATTACGCCCGTGATCCCGACTTCCTCAAGGATGTCAAGCGCATCTGACCTCTGATTCATGATGAGCGACTTCCTCTCCATTCTCGACTATGTGCCGCGAAGCGACTGGACGATCTTCAGTGCTGTGTTCGGTCTCTTCATCGGCAGCTTTCTCAACGTTGTTTCCGATCGATATCTGAGCAATGAGTCGATTGTTTGGCCGCCGTCGCACTGCACCGAATGCGGGCACAGGCTTCGCATCTGGGAGCTCATTCCTGTTGTGAGCTGGATTTGCCTTCGAGGAAAGTGCTTTTCCTGCGGCGCCAAGATCGGTATTCGCTATCCGCTCGCCGAACTCATGACCGGTGCGGCCATGGCCGCCGTCGGCTGGGTTTACGGTCCGACGGCCGCCTGCTTCTGGGGCTGGGTCGTGACGGCGATCTTCATTGTGATGTCGCTCATCGATGCGCAGTCAACCATTCTTCCGGACCGCTTCACGCTGGGCGGCGCCGTCATTGCGCTTCCTGTTTCCATTTTCGTGCTCGGCAACGACTGGCTGAATGTATTGCTGGGCGGCGTGCTGGGCGCCGGCGTCTTCTGGCTCGTGGGCGTGCTTTATCTTCGCCGCCGCGGCATCGAAGGCCTGGGTTTCGGCGACGTGAAGCTTATGCTGATGATCGGCTTTCTTGTGACCGCTGAGCTCCTGCCCCTCATCGTCATCATGGCGGGCCTTGCTACAGTGCTGGGCTTTGCCGTTGCGGCGTTGCTGAGAAAGTCCGCCGAAGGCCTCGGCTCCATGGAGATGCCATTTGGTCCCTATCTCTGCCTCGCCGCATGGGTGACGCTCCTTTTTGGGCGTGACATCTGGCGCCTCTGGATTCAATTCATTCTTTCGATTTGAGGTGCGGGATGAGAAGGAATGCAGGCTTCACGCTTCTCGAGCTCGTGTTGGTGCTGGTGCTCTTGGGCGCGCTCTCCGCGATTTTTGCCGCTCATTTTCCGAAGCTGAACTTCACCTTCGAGAGCGAATTCATGGAGTCTGAAAGCAGGCTTCGCGAGGCGGTTGTCTACGCTCGCAATCAGCAGCTTCTGTATCAAGATGGCGAGACTACGCTTACGATTGACACTAATAGTGCGACCTGCTGGCACGGTTCAACAACTCGCACCTTTACGTGGTCGGATGCTGACGTGATGTCTCTCGAACCTCCGGGCGAGGTGCATTTTGCCGACTTTGGTCGGCGATGTTCCGGCTCGGAATGCGGGCGCGTGAAGATTGATCTAGCGTCTAAGGATAGGTCAAAGACGCTTTCGCTCACGATCTATGAATCGGGTTATATCGGAAGAACGCGGCCAGAAGAGGAAGGCCATGAGAACTGATCGAAGAAACGGACTTCGTTCGAAGGCAGGCTTTGCGCTCCTTGAAGTCGTCATGACGATCATCATTGTGGGCCTTGCCATGGGTACGGCCGCCATGGTTCTGGGCACTGCGGTCAAGGTTGTACAGATGCGCACGGCTCAAGACAACCGCAGTCTGGTGGCTGAAAACTGCATGGCAAGAATTGAAGCTGCTTTTCAGGGACGTCCAGTTGCCGAACTTGATGGCGGTGCCTCCTTCGTCTGCAAGAGTATGAGCGATGTCACTGTAGACGTCATGCCGATGTCAATTCAGAAGGATCAGGACAGACAGGACACTGAAGGGCGAACGAATTACGCTGCCGTTCCGCCTCCCCCCTCATCGACAGGTCCTCTGAGGCTTGTTACCGTCAAGGCCGACGGCCATACTTATCGCCGCCTCTTTGCGTATCCTCAGCTCAATGCAACGTCAATCGAAATCAGCACGGTTTCGGTAGTGGCAAAGGAGAACGAGTGATAAAGGCATATTCAAAAAACGCTCAATCTAAGAGAGGCTTTACGCTTCTTGAGTGCGTGGTAACGCTTGTGATTGCCGGCTTCATCGGTGCAGTTGTTACGGCAACCATGGCTTACGGCGTCAGGATTTATCAGGCGCTTCGCACCCAAAGCGCGGGCACGAGCCAGGTGCATGTTGCCGCAGCTGTGGTGAAGCGGGTGGTGGAGAAGACGAAGCTGGAAAACCTCGACAAAGTGAAAAGCGAATTTCCTAGGGAGGGCGATACTGTCTACTGGAAAACATCCGGGGAAAAGTCCGTTTTTCTTGAGAGCGTTTCCAGTTGGGAGATCAGCTCCGAATCTGTCGGTAGTAGCAATCGCAAGGTAGTCAGGCTTGTCACAGCCTTGCAGGGTTCCGGCAGCGGCGAGATCGTTTATGAATTCCATCCGCTCTGGGAGGCTGACTAATGAAAAACGGCGTCATGACGGTCGCTGTCATAAATCATCGCCTCGGACGTGAAAGAGGAAGCATTCTGATCTTCGCGCTTACGGTGCTGTTTTTCTTTTCCGGTCTTGCCGTTTTTCTCAAGACGATGCTGGATTCTCAGGTCTTCGTTGAAAGTCGGGATGCCGAGTATGCTGTCGAAGCGGATTTGTTGTTTGCTTCCGGATTCGATGCTTACGGAATGATATTCACCGAAGCTTTTCCGAATACTCAGACGACCGATCTGGCTGAGAACAGGGCTGCCGCCGCGCTCAACAGCATCGGCAAAGTTACTGTTAAGAATTCTAGATCCTCGTCGTTTGATACCCTGGGTGTCTTTTACACGAATAAAAAAATTAATTCGGTGATCATTACAGTGGACGGAATGGGTTGGCGCATTAAGACCAAGAACGACTTAATCTGGCATTTGGAGCTTGTCGACGGAACGAAGCTGACCCGAAAGGCCCCCCTCAATCTCTACGTTCATTGGGGGTAGTACGTAAGTGTCTGATTTCGGGCATAAATCACCGGTAAATGCACTCGGTTTTCAGCAGTTTCTGAAGCAGTTTCGCCCTGCATCTTTGGCTCGGTAGAGCGCTGTGTCGGCCTCGGCAATCAGTCCGGGCAAGGTCTTTTCGCCCAGAAAGCGCGTGGCCGAACTCACGCCGACCGAAATGGTGAGCGGGGTGCCGGATTCAATGTCGGGAACCGCAATGCCGGTTTCGCACGAGATCTCGCGGAGGCGGGCGCATAATCGGTTGGCGACGAGCATGGCGGTTGCCTGCGTGACGTTCGTGAGCACAATGCAGAACTCTTCGCCACCGTGACGATCCTGAAAGTCGTCCAAAGCTAGCACTAAATAGCTGCTTTCGAGGACTCTGAAGTCGACAAGTAGTTGATTTCTCGTCGTTTTTTCTCCTATATCGTGGAGCTATGGTATAATATAGGCCCACTATGGGAGTTTGCCATGTCTCGTCCTTTTTCTGGGAAAACCCTATACTCAAAGGGTTGCAACTCTCATGCCCGCCTCACTCCATGTCGGCCATTTCTATTCCAACAAGGCCCCTCGCCACTATCCTGCGTCCTCAGCCTAGGAAGCAGGGCTTCACGATCATTGAAATCGTTCTAGTGCTCGTTCTGCTTGGCATTC
>NZ_DAVZJY010000046.1:0-12985 GCF_052272535.1 Sutterella sp.
AGGGGTCCGTGCCGGGCCGCCGGATCCAGGCGTCCGCCGCTTCCGCGAAGGAGCGGCGGATTCCGAAGATCATGGGTGCGCTTACTGCGCGGCGGGCGTCTCGGGCTTCTCAGCCGGCGCTTCGGCAGGCGTCTCGGCGGACTTCGGCGCCTCTTCGGCCTTCTTGGCGGCCGCCGGGGCGGACTCGTCCTCCGGCGCGGCCTCCTTGTGGTCGAAGAAGGCGAACGGGTCGACCGCGGGCTTCGGAGCGTCTTCGTACTCCTCGTCGAGCTCCTCCTGCGTTTCAGCTTCCGGAGTCGGCTCGTCGAAGGCCTGCGTCTCACGCTCGAGGCGTTCGGCAAGCTCCTGCGCCTTGTGGGCCTGGTGATAGGCGAGACCCGTACCGGCCGGGATCAGACGGCCGACGATCACGTTCTCCTTCAGGCCGCGGAGCTCGTCGCGCTTGCCCATGATGGCAGCCTCGGTGAGCACGCGGGTGGTCTCCTGGAAGGAGGCCGCGGAGATGAAGGAGTCCGTCGAGAGCGAAGCCTTCGTGATGCCGAGCAGAACGTTCTCGTAGGTCGCCGGGCGCTTGCCGAGCTCGACTACGCGGTCGTTCTCGTCGAGCATCTCGGAGCGTTCGACCTGCTCGCCCTGGATGAAGCGCGTGTCGCCCGGATCGGCGATCTGGACGCGACGCAGCATCTGGCGGACGATCACTTCAATGTGCTTGTCGTTGATCTTCACGCCCTGCAGACGGTAGACGTCCTGGACCTCGTCGACGATGTAGCGCGCGAGCTCCTCGATGCCGAGCAGGCGGAGGATGTCGTGCGGATCGACCGGGCCGTCCACGATTTCCTCGCCCTTCTGCACGACCTGACCGTCGTGCACGAGCACCGTCTTGTCCTTGCTGATGAGCGTCTCGTGCGAGAAGCCTTCGCTGTCCGTGATGATCAGGCGCTGCTTGCCCTTCGTCTCCTTGCCGAAGGTCACCGTGCCGGTCACCTCAGCGAGCATGCCGGCGTCCTTCGGGCTGCGGGCTTCGAAGAGCTCGGCGACGCGCGGCAGACCGCCCGTAATGTCGCGGGTCTTCTGCGACTCGGTCGGGATGCGCGCGAGCACCTCGCCCATGCCGATGTCCTGGCCGTCGCGAACGACCACGAAGGCGCCCACGGGCAGCTGAATCGTCACGGCGTGGTCCGTGCCCGGAATCTTCACTTCCGAGCCGTCCTCGTTGAGCAGGTGCACCAACGGACGCAGGATGCCCGCAGCCGTGGCCTTGCCGCCCTTGCCGGTCGACTTCTTCGGGTCGATCACGACGAGGCTCGAGAGGCCCGTCACTTCGTCGACCTGGTTCATCACGGTGACGTTTTCAATGACGTTCTCGAACTTCACGCGGCCGGCGTACTCGGTGATGATCGGACGGGTCATCGGATCCCACGTGGCGAGCTGCTGGCCGGACTTGATCGCCTGATCAGCCTGCACGAGCAGCACGGAGCCGTACGGGACCTTGTGGCGTTCACGTTCGCGGCCGTGATCCGTGATCACGATCTCGCCCGAACGGGAGATCACCACGAGCTCGCCCTTGGCGGACTTCACGAAACGCATGGCCGGCGAGAAGCTCACCGTACCGGCGGACTTCGCCTCGACGCTCGACGCGACGGCCGCACGCGACGCGGCGCCGCCGATGTGGAACGTACGCATCGTGAGCTGCGTGCCCGGTTCGCCGATCGACTGGGCGGCGATCACGCCGACGGACTCGCCGGCGTTGACGAGCGAGCCGCGGCCGAGGTCGCGGCCGTAGCACTTGGCGCACAGGCCGTAGCGCGTGTCGCAGGTGAGCGGCGTGCGGACCTTGACCATGTCGATGCCGAGCTCGTCGAGCTTATCGCAGGCGCGCTCGTCAAGGAGCGTGCCGGCGGCGAGGACGACCTCGTGCGTGTCGGGATTGAGCACGTCGATGGCGGTCACGCGGCCGAGCACGCGGTCGCGCAGGGCCTGGATCACCTCGCCGCCCTCGACGAGGGCGCGCATCTCGACGCCGCGGGTCGTGCCGCAGTCGTCTTCGACGACCACGAGGTCCTGCGTCACGTCGACGAGACGACGGGTGAGGTAGCCCGAGTTCGCGGTCTTCAGCGCCGTATCGGCGAGGCCCTTGCGGGCGCCGTGGGTCGAGATGAAGTACTGCAGAACGTTGAGGCCTTCACGGAAGTTCGCCGTAATCGGCGTCTCGATGATCGAACCGTCCGGCTTCGCCATCAGGCCGCGCATGCCAGCCAACTGGCGAATCTGAGCCGCGGAGCCTCGGGCACCGGAGTCGGCCATCATGTAGACGCTGTTGAAGGATTCCTGCGAAACCTTGCGGCCGTGACGGTCGATCGTGGGCTCGGTGGAGAGCTCCTGCATCATCACCTTGCCGACCTGGTCCGACGTGCGGCCCCAGATGTCGACCACCTTGTTGTAGCGCTCGCCCTGGGTGACGAGACCCGAGGTGTACTGCGCCTCGATCTCCTTCACCTCCTGTTCGGCGGCGCGCACGAGGCCTTCCTTCTGGGCGGGCACCTTCATGTCGCCCACACAGATCGAAATGCCCGCGCGGGTCGAGAGACGGTAGCCGTTGTCCTTGAGCTTGTCGGCGAAGATCACCGTCGCGCGCAGGCCGCAGAGGCGGAAGCAGCGGTTGATGAGCTTGGCGATCTCCTTCTTCTTGAGGGTGATGTTGAGCTCCTTGAAGCTCATGCCCTCGGGAAGGATCTCGGAGAGGAGCGCACGGCCGACGGTCGTCTCGTAGCGGACGATCTTCGGGGTCTTCTCGCCGGTGTCGCGGTTGAGCTCGTACTCCTTGATGCGGACCGTGCAGCGCGTCTGCAGTTCAACGACGCCGTTGTCCCAGGCGCGCTGAACTTCAGCGACGTCGGCGAAGTACATGCCCTCGCCCTTGCCGTTGATGCGCTCGCGGGTGGCGTAGTAGAGGCCGAGCACCATGTCCTGCGACGGCACGATCGACGGATCGCCGTTGGCCGGGAAGAGCACGTTGTTCGAGCTCATCATGAGGCCGCGGGCCTCAAGCTGCGCTTCGAGCGAGAGCGGCACGTGGATGGCCATCTGGTCGCCGTCGAAGTCGGCGTTGAACGCCGCGCAGACGAGCGGATGGAGCTGCATCGCCTTGCCTTCAATGAGCTTGGGCTCGAAGGCCTGAATGCCGAGACGGTGGAGCGTAGGCGCGCGGTTGAGCATGACGGGATGTTCGAAGATCACCTCTTCGAGGATGTCCCAGACCACGGGCTCCTGGTTCTCGACCATCTTCTTGGCAGCCTTCGGCGTGGGCGCGAGGCCGCGCAGCACGAGCTTGTTGAAGATGAAGGGCTTGAAGAGTTCGAGCGCCATGAGCTTGGGCACGCCGCACTGGTGCAGGCGCAGCTCCGGACCGACCGTAATCACGGAACGGCCCGAGTAGTCCACGCGCTTGCCGAGCAGGTTCTGACGGAAGCGGCCCGACTTGCCCTTGATCATGTCGGCGAGCGACTTGAGCGGACGCTTGTTGGCGCCGGTCATCGCCTTGCCGCGACGGCCGTTGTCGAGGAGCGAGTCCACGGCCTCCTGCAGCATGCGCTTTTCGTTGCGCACGATGATGTCCGGAGCCTTGATCTCGAGGAGGCGCTTGAGGCGGTTGTTGCGGTTGATGACGCGGCGGTACAAGTCGTTGAGGTCCGACGTCGCGAAGCGGCCGCCGTCGAGGGCGACCAACGGACGCAGGTCGGGCGGGAGGACCGGCAGGACCGTCATGATCATCCACTCGGGCTTGATGCCCGAGCGCTGGAAGCCTTCAAGGACCTTGAGGCGCTTGGCGTACTTCTTGATCTTCGCCTCGGAGCTCGTCGTGGAGAGCTCGGAGCGCAGACGCGTCACCTCGGAGTCGATGTCGATCGTGCGCAGCAGTTCGCCGATCGCCTCGGCGCCCATCATGGCCCGGAAGTCGTCGCCGAATTCGGCGGTCTTCTGGATGAATTCCTCTTCGTTGAGGAGTTGGCCGCGGGTGAGCGTGGAGAGGCCCGGATCAACGACGATGTAGGCTTCGAAGTAGAGCACGCGCTCGATGTCGCGCAGCGGGATGTCGAGCACCATGCCCATGCGCGACGGAAGGCTCTTGAGGAACCAGATGTGCGCGACGGGGCTGGCGAGGTCGATGTGGCCCATGCGTTCGCGGCGGACCTTGGCGAGCGTCACTTCGACGCCGCACTTCTCGCAGATTACGCCGCGGTTCTTCAGGCGCTTGTACTTGCCGCAGAGGCACTCGTAGTCCTTCACCGGCCCGAAGATCTTGGCGCAGAACAAGCCGTCGCGCTCAGGCTTCTGAGTACGGTAGTTGATCGTCTCCGGCTTCTTGACTTCGCCGTAGGACCAGGAGTGGATCTTCTCAGGGCTCGCGAGACCGATGCGGATCGCATCGAAATGCTCGTCCTTCTGGACCTGGTTGAAAATCTCATTAAGCGCAGCAGTCATTTCGCTTAAATCCTTGCTTAGTTCTTGACGAGGTCGATGTCGATGCCGAGCGACCGGATTTCCTTCACGAGCACGTTGAAGGATTCAGGCATGCCCGCTTCAATCTTGTGCTCGCCCTTGACGATGTTCTCGTAGACCTTCGTGCGGCCGTTGACGTCGTCGGACTTCACGGTGAGCATTTCCTGCAGCACGTAGGCCGCGCCGTAGGCTTCGAGCGCCCAGACTTCCATTTCGCCGAAGCGCTGGCCGCCGAACTGCGCCTTGCCGCCGAGAGGCTGCTGCGTGACGAGCGAGTACGGACCCGTGGAGCGGGCGTGCATCTTGTCGTCGACGAGGTGGTGCAGCTTCAGGTAGTGCATGTAGCCCACCGTGACGGGACGTTCGAACGCATCGCCGGTGCGGCCGTCGTAGAGCGTCGCCTGCGTCTTCGAAGGCGTGAGCTGCAGACGGGCGGCCTCGTCGTCCGGGAACGCGAGGTCGAGCATCATGCGGATCTGCTCCTCCGTGGCGCCGTCGAAGACGGGCGTCGCGAACGGCACGCCGTTCTGGAGGTTGCGCGCCATGCGCATGAGCTCCTCGTCGGTGAGGCTGTCGAGATCCTCGGTCTTGCCCGTGCGGTTGTAGACCTCGTTGAGGAACGCGCGGATCTGACGGACCTGCTCGGTCTTGAGCATCTGCTCGATGCGCCAGCCGATGCCCTTCGCGGCCCAGCCGAGATGGACTTCAAGCACCTGACCGATGTTCATTCGCGACGGCACGCCAAGCGGGTTGAGCACGATGTCGGCGGGACGGCCGTCGGCCATGTACGGCATGTCCTCGACCGGGCAGATCTTGGAGACCACGCCCTTGTTGCCGTGACGGCCGGCCATCTTGTCGCCGGGCTGCAGACGACGGCGTTCGGCGATGTACACCTTCACCATCTTGAGCACGCCCGGAGGCAGTTCGTCGCCGCGGGTGAGCTTGTCCTGCTTGATGTCGTACTTCTTCTGGTTGTCTTCGCGCGTGTGCTCGATCGCCTGCTTCGTGAGGTCGATGCAGTGCTGGGCGGTCTCCTCCTCCATGCGCAGGCCGAAGAGATCGTAGCCCTGCATCGCGGCGAGGAATTCGGCCGTAAGCACGCCGTCGGCGGGCAGCCCCTCGAGCTGCATCGTCGAGACGACCTTGTGGCCGGCGAGCTGGCGGCGCAGACGGTCGAAGGAGTCGCGCTCCACGATGCGCAGCTGGTCGTCGAGGTCGCGGCGGTAGCGCTTGAGGGCGTCGTTGATGATGCTCTCGGCGCGCTTGTCGCGCTTGACGCCGTCGCGCGTGAAGACCTGAACGTCGATCACGGTGCCGGTCATGCCGGACGGAACGCGCAGCGAGGTGTCCTTCACGTCGCTCGCCTTCTCACCGAAGATCACGCGCAGAAGCTTCTCCTCAGGCGTGAGCTGGGTTTCGCCCTTCGGCGTGACCTTGCCCACGAGCACGTCGCCCGCCTTCACTTCGGCGCCGATGAACACGATGCCGGAGTCGTCGAGGCGCGAGAGCTGGTTCTCGGAGAGGTTCGAGATGTCGCGCGTGATTTCCTCAGGCCCGAGCTTCGTGTCGCGCGAGACGACCGACAGCTCCTCGATGTGGATCGAGGTGTAGCGGTCGTCGGCCACGACGCGTTCGCTGATGAGCACCGAGTCTTCGTAGTTGTAGCCGTTCCAGGGCATGAACGCGATCAGCATGTTCTGGCCGAGGGCGAGCTCGCCCGTGTCGGTCGAAGCGCCGTCGGCGAGCACGTCACCCACGGCGACGCGGTCGCCCTTGACGACGATCGGACGCTGATTGATGTTCGTGGACTGGTTGGAGCGGGTGAACTTCTGCAGGTTGTAGATGTCCACGCCCGTCTCGCCCGCGATCGACTCCTCGTCGTTCACGCGGATGACGACGCGGTTGGCGTCGACGTAGTCCACGACGCCGCCGCGGCGGGCCTGAACGGCGGTCTTGGAGTCCACGGCCACCGTGCGCTCGATGCCCGTGCCGACCACGGGCTTCTCGGGACGCAGGCAGGGCACGCCCTGACGCTGCATGTTCGCGCCCATCAGCGCGCGGTTCGCGTCGTCGTGCTCCAGGAACGGAATGAGCGCCGCAGCGCACGAGACGATCTGCGCCGGCGCGACGTCCATGTACTGGATGCGGGCGGGCGAGGCGAGGATCGTTTCACCGTTGTCGCGCGCGGAGACGAGCTCCTGCGTGAGGCGGCCCTCGTCGTCCATTTCGGCGTTCGCCTGGGCGATGATGTACTTGCCTTCCTCGATCGCGGAGAGGTAGTGGATCTCCTTGGTCGCGACGCCGTCCACCACCTTGCGGTACGGCGTCTCGAGGAAGCCGTACTCGTTGAGGCGGGCGTAGAGGGCGAGCGAGTTGATCAGACCGATGTTCGGACCTTCCGGCGTCTCAATCGGGCAGACGCGGCCGTAGTGGGTGGAGTGCACGTCGCGGACTTCGAAGCCCGCGCGTTCGCGCGTCAGGCCGCCCGGGCCGAGGGCCGAAATGCGGCGCTTGTGCGTGATCTCCGAGAGCGGATTCGTCTGGTCCATGAACTGCGAGAGCTGGCTCGAGCCGAAGAACTCGCGGATGGCGGCCGAAATGGGCTTGGAGTTGATGAGGTCCTGCGGGGTGAGGCCGTCGCTCTCCGCCTGGTTGAGGCGTTCCTTGACGGCGCGCTCGACGCGCACGAGGCCGGCGCGGAACTGGTTTTCCGCAAGTTCGCCCACGCAGCGCACGCGGCGGTTGCCGAGGTGGTCGATGTCGTCCACGCCGTTGACCGGGCAGACGCGCTTCTCGCCCTTGGCGTCGATCAGCTCGACGTTGTCCTGGCCGTTGCGCAGCGCGACGAGGAGCGCCATCGTGTCGACGATGTCCTCCTTCGTGAGGGTGCGTTCGCCCTCGGACGACGGACGGCCGAAGCGGGCGTTGACCTTCATGCGGCCGACGCGCGACAGATCATAGGCGTCGGGATCGAAGAAGAGACGGTCGAAGAGCGTCTCGACGGCCTCCTCCGTGGGCGGCTCGCCCGGACGCATCATGCGGTAGATCGCGACGCGCGCGGAGAACTGGTCCGGCGTGTCGTCGAGACGCAGGGTGTTGGAGATGTAGGCGCCGTGATCAAGCTCGTTCGTGAAGAGCGTCTCGAGCTTGCGCACGCGCGCGGCGCGCAGCTTCGCGAGCAGCGAGTCCGTGATCTCCTCGTTCGCCTGGGCGATCACCTCACCCGTCTGGGAGTCGACGATGGTCTTCGCGAGCACGCGTCCGATGAGGTAGTCGTCGGGCACGCCGATCGCCGTGACGTCGGCCTTGGCGAGGTCACGGAGATGCTTGCCGGTGATGCGCTTGTCGTGCGGGATCACGAGCTTGCCGTTGCCGTCGATGACGTCGAAGGACATCGTCTGGCCCTTGAGGCGCTCGGGGATCACGGGCAGCTTGGCGCCGGCCTTGAGGAGCTGGAAGGTGTCGAACGCGAAGAAGCGGGCGAGGATGTCCTCGACCGAGTAGCCGATCGCCTTGAGCAGGATCGTGCCGGGCATCTTGCGGCGGCGGTCGACGCGGAAGTAGAGAATGTCCTTCGCGTCGAACTCGAAGTCGAGCCAGGAACCGCGGTAGGGAATCACGCGCGCGGAGAAGAGGAGCTTGCCCGAAGAGTGGGTCTTGCCCTTGTCGTGCTCGAAGAAGATGCCCGGGGAGCGGTGCAGCTGGGAGACGATCACGCGCTCGGTGCCGTTCACGATGAACGAGCCCTTTTCCGTCATCAGGGGAATTTCGCCCATGTAGACGTCGTTCTCACGGATCTCCTTGATCGTGCCGGGTTCGGCCGCTTCACGGTCGTAGATCTCGAGACGGATCTTGGCGCGCAGGCGCGAGCAGAACGTAAGTCCGCGCAGCTGGCACTCGGCCACGTCGAACTCCGGCTCAGCAAGGTCGTAGCCGGCGAACTTCAGGCAAGCAAAGCCGTTGTGGCTCGTGATCGGGAAGATCGAGGTGAAGGCGGCCTGAAGGCCGAGATTGCTGCTGCGGGCAGCGGGCTTCACGTTGGCCTGCAGGAACTCTTCGTACGAACGAAGCTGAATATCAAGCAGGGAAGGCACTTCAAGGACGCTCGGGCGAGAGGCGAAGCTCTTGCGGATGCGCTTCTTTTCAGTGAACGAGTACGACATGTAGACTCCGTTCGACATTAGGAATGAACCGGAAGAAGTCGGGTCTTGATGAGGGCGGGATGCAAGGACGCCGAAAAGCCGCTCGGCACTTCAGATTTCGTCAATCTGAGTCCGCGCGGCGCGCATTTGCAGGTTTTTGAGTCTGGCGACAGGTTCATCAAGGAAGGGACTTTGATCTGATTTTCTCATGAAACGCTGCGGAGAAGATCAGATCAAAGCCTCCTTGCGGAGGCTTTGAGGTGCTCCGCGACGGGCGCCCCCAGAGGGGACGTATCCGTCCGGAGCTTGCCGGTCAAGCAATAATTATTACTTGAGGACGACCTTGGCGCCAGCTTCTTCGAGCTTCTTGGCAGCGGCTTCGGCGTCAGCCTTCGGGAGGCCTTCCTTGACGGCCTTCGGAGCGCCTTCGACGAGGTCCTTGGCTTCCTTGAGGCCGAGGCCCGTGAGTTCACGGACGGCCTTGATGCAGGCGATCTTGTTCGAGCCGGCGGCTTCGAGGACGACGTCGAACTCGGTCTTCTCTTCAGCCGGGGCGGCGGCGGCGGCGGCCGGGCCGGCGACGGCGACGGCGGCGGCGGCGGCGGAGACGCCGAACTTCTCTTCCATCATCTTGATGAGTTCGGAGATCTCGAGGACGGTCTTGGACGCGATGGCGTCGAGGATTTCTTCATTGGTAAGGGCCATTTTTAGCTCCGTATTACGTAGTGTTTAGTTTGTTTGGAAAAACGAATTAGGCTGCAGCCTTTTCCTTGGCATCGCGCACAGCGGCCACGGTGCGCACGAAGCGCGCCGGGACTTCGTTGACGGTACGGACGAACTTCGCGATCGGCTCGTTCATCGTGGCCATCAACTTGGCAAGGAGTTCCTCGCGGCTCGGCATCGAGGCGAGCTGCTTGACGGCTTCCACGTCCATGACGTAGTTGTCCATCGCACCGCCCTTCACGACGAGCTTCTCGTTGTCCTTGGCGAACTTGACAAGAACCTTGGCAGCAGCAACCGGGTCGGCGGAGAAGCCGTAGACGAGCGGACCAGCGAACTGGTCAGCAAGCCCGGCAAACCCCGTGCCTTCCACGGCGCGGCGAACCAGCGTGTTCTTGACAACACGCAGCGTCACGCCATTCTTGCGCGCTTCAGCGCGCAGCTGCGTGACGGCCTGTACGGTCAGCCCACGGTATTCGGCGATGACCATCACGGAGGACTTCGAAACGACTTCCGAAATCTCCGCAATGACTGCCGCCTTGTCTTCACGATTAAGACCCATGGTCTGGCTCCACTCAGAGACGCCGATCCAACGGACCGGCGCCGGTTGCGATTAACCGGCAACCTTCTGAGAGCTTCACTTCTGTCAGAAGCCGGGGGCCTCGTTCCGAGGCGTCCGCAGCTTGGCAAACACGACGCAATGTCTCTCTTCGGTGCCGTCTGCGCTGGACCTCTTGCCGGCAGACGTTCCCGACGCGGAAAGTGCGTCCGCAGAACGCTGCAAGAGAATTAAAAGCGATCCCCTGATCCGGCGTTTCTTCTTTCCCCGCCGGGGGAGGAGACTGCTCTCCAGCGGTCTTTGACAGCAGTTCGGCCTTCAACACCACCCCGGAGGGAGGCGCCCGGGCCGAACCACCCAAAGCCCTTGAGGCCTCACGGCCTCAGCGAAGATCAGCTGATCTTCGGGCATCCCCGCGGACGGGGTTCGCTCGGGAAGCGAGGCGCCCGCGTCTGTCGCGGACGTCCTCTCCTCTTTGCGCACTGCAGGGGTGCCGCCCCTGGAAAATTCAATTACGCAGCGATGGTGCCGGCATCAATGCGCACGCCCGGGCCCATCGTCGAAGAGACCGAGACCTTGCACAGGTACTGGCCCTTCTGGGAGGCGGGCTTGAGCTTGTTGATCTGGTCGATCAGGGCGGCGAGATTCGTGCGCAGACGCTCGGCCTCGAAGGAGGCGCGGCCGATCGGCGCGTGAATGATGCCGGCCTTATCGGCGCGGAACTGGACCTGACCGGCCTTGGCGTTCTTGACGGCCTGGGCGACGTTCGGCGTGACGGTGCCGACCTTCGGGTTCGGCATCAGGCCGCGCGGGCCGAGGATCTGGCCGAGCTGACCGACAACGCGCATGGCGTCCGGCGAGGCGATCACGACGTCGAAGTCGAGTTCACCGGCCTTGACCTTGGCGGCGAGGTCGTCGAAGCCGACGATGTCGGCGCCGGCGGCGCGGGCTTCGTCAGCCTTGGCGCCCTGGGTGAAGACGGCGACGCGGACGGTCTTGCCCGTGCCTTCCGGCATCACGACGGCGCCGCGGACGGCCTGGTCGGACTTGCGGGGATCGATGCCGAGCTGAACGGCAACGTCCACGGACTCATCGAACTTGGCAGTCGCGTTGGTGCGGACGAGGTTGAGCGCGTCGAGGACCGGGTAGGCCTTACCGGCCTCAACCTTGCCCTGGAACGCCTGCTGGCGCTTCGTAAGCTTAGCCATTTAGAGACCCTCCACAACGATGCCCATCGAGCGAGCGGAACCGGCGATCGTGCGAACAGCGGCGTCCATGTCGGCAGCCGTCAGATCCGGCTCCTTCGTCTTGGCGATCTCTTCGGCCTGAGCGCGCGTGATCTTGCCCACCTTCGTGGTGTGCGGACGCGCGGAACCCTTCTGGACCTTGGCCGCCTTCTTGATGAGGACGGTGGCCGGAGGGGTCTTCATGATGAACGTGAAGCTCTTGTCGGCGTAGGCGGTGATCACGACCGGAATCGGGAGACCCGCTTCCATGCCCTGCGTCTTCGCGTTGAACGCCTTGCAGAACTCCATGATGTTCAGGCCGCGCTGGCCGAGGGCCGGGCCGATGGGGGGCGAGGGGTTGGCCTTGCCGGCAGGAACCTGCAGCTTGATGAAGCCGACGATTTTCTTTGCCATTTGGCTTTAATTCCTATTGGGTTCGATCGCTCCTTTCTCCAGGCGGATCAAGGGGCTCCCCAGTTGGTTGAAAACAGAGAAGCGCGAATATACACCTCGTTTCCCGAAGGTGCAACCAGTTTCGCGGATTTTTTTAAATCTTCTCGACTTCGTTGAAGGCGAGGTCGACGGGCGTCTCGCGGCCGAAGATCGAAACGGCGACGTTGAGGCGGCTCTTGTCGTAGTCCACACCCTCGACGCGGCCCGTGAAGTCCTTGAAGGCGCCCGACTTGACGCGGACCATTTCGCCCACTTCGAACTCGACCTTCGGACGGGGCTTCTCGGCGCTCGTCTCGGCAGCGTTGAGGATGTCGTTCACCTCGGCGGGCGAAAGCATCACGGGGTTGTTGTTGCCGAGGAACTCGATCACGCGCGGCGTGTTGTTCACGAGGTGCCAGGTCGCGTCGTTCATCTCCATCTGGATGAAGACGTAGCCCGGGTACATGCGGCGCTCGCTCGTCACCTTGCGGCCGTTGCGGATCTCATGCACCTTCTCGATCGGCAGGAGCACTTCGCCGAAGCTCGGGCGCAGCGCGCCGCTCTGGGCGATGCGTTCCTCAAGGGCGTTCTTCACGCTCTTTTCCATGGAGGAATAGACGTGCAGGGTGTACCAATGCATCTTGTCGTTGGCCATGGCTCATTTCTCCCGGAAGCGATTAGAGCGAGATGCGAAGGAGGACGTCGTAGAGCCCCCATTCGATGATCAGGTCGCAGATGAAGAGGAAGAAGGCGATGATCACCACGAAGGCCATCACGAGACCGGTGGTGTTGAGCGTCTCCTTGCGGGTCGGCCAGACGACGCGGCGCAGCTCCTCGTAGGACTGCTGCCCGTAGGCGAGGAAGCGCTTGCCCGAGGGGGAGAGCCAGGCGAGGATCACGGCGAGGACCAGGCCGCCGGCGAGGGCGCCGAGTCGGACGGCCAGGGCCTGCTCGGAAAGGAGCGCGAAGGCCACCACACCGGCGAGAGCCGCCAGGACGGCGAGAGTGACGAGAACGACGTCGCTCTTGCCCGAGACGGTTTCAACTTCTTGAGTGCTCATGACAGAAAGGAATCCAGAACTCCCGCACGCGGAGCGCGCCGGGACTTGTCGAAAAATAGCTGTTGATTTTACCGGCTTTGTCTACCGGATGCACCCCGGCAGCCTCAACTTTTTCCGCAGCCAATAGAAAAGCCAAGCTGGTTTCCCAAGCTTGGCTTTTCATTTTTCTGGCAGGGGCAGAAGGAATCGAACCCTCAACCTACGGTTTTGGAGACCGTCGCTCTGCCGATTGAGCTATGCCCCTGTCTGTCCCGACCGGAAGTCTTCACCTCCGGCCCGGACGGTGATCATTACTCGATGATCGTGGCGACGACGCCGGCGCCGACGGTGTGGCCGCCTTCACGG
>NZ_DAVZJY010000047.1:0-12825 GCF_052272535.1 Sutterella sp.
TCCGGAGGCGCGCCGCGCCGCGCGGCGTCAGCAGCTCCAGGAGGCCTGGGAGCGCGCCGCGCCGCTCACGGACCCCGCGGCCGAGCCCGTGCGGCGCTACCTTGCTTCGCGGGGGCTCGGGGGCTGCGACGCGAGCCCGATGCTGCGCGCCGAGGCGCTCGCTCCCTGCTGGGACGCCGCGGGCGATGGGCGCCCCCGGCTCGTCGGGCGCTTTCCGACGATGCTCGCGCGGGTGACGGACGCCGCAGGCGGCCTCATCACGCTCCACCGCACCTTCCTCACGCCCGAGGGCGCCAAGGCGCCGGTGCCCGCCGCGAAGAAGCTCGCGCCCGGCGCCGTCGAGGGCGGCCTCGTGCGGCTCTTCCCGCCGACGGCGATCCTCTGCCTTGCCGAAGGGATCGAAACGGCGCTCTCGGTGCACGAGATGACGGGGCTGCCCGCCTGGAGCGCGATTTCGCTCACGGGCTTCCGGCGCTTTGAGACCGTGCCGGAGTGCGTCGAGGTCGTGCGCATCTGCGGCGACAACGATCGCTCCTACGCCGGCGCGGCCGGCGCCTACGAGCTCGCCGCGCGCCTGAAGCGAAGCCGCCCCGGGCTCGAGGTGAGCGTGCACATCCCGGCCGAGGCCGGGACGGACTGGAACGACGTGCTCATGCGGGGCGGCGGGCTTTCCTTTTAGGAGCGCTTCGCGCCGCTTCTCTTCGTGAGCACCGTGGCGCTCACGCCCGCGCAGATGATGATCGCGATGCCCGCGGCGGTCGCGGGCGCGATCGGCTCGGCGAAGACCACGAAGCCGAGGACAGCGGCGAAGACGATCGCGGAGAACTGCAGTGCGCTCGTGAGGAGCATGTTGCCCGCGCCCCAGGCGCGCGTGAGGCAGAGCTGCGCGAGGGTGGCCGTGACGCCGATGCCGAGGAGCGCCGGGAGGTTCTCCGCATGCATCGGGGTGAGGCCGCCCGCGGTGACGAGCTGTCCGAGGAGGCCGCAGGTCGTGCCGAAGAGCGTGAAGTAGAAGACGATGCGCCAGTCGGGCTCGCCGAGCTTCGTGAGGCCCTTCACCTGCATGTAGGCGAGCGCGGAGAAGAAGCCCGATGTGAGGCCGATCAAGGCCGCGGTCTCCTCGCCCGCGTGCACTTCGGGGCGCAGTGCGAGCACAACGCCGACGAAGCCCGCCGCGACGGCGGCGAGAAGCCCCGCGCTCGGCCGGCCGCCCGCGCGCAGCGTGAGGATCGAAACGAAGAGCGCCATGTAGAGCGGGCTCGTGTAGTTGAGCGTCATCGAGGTGCCGAGCGGCAGCACGCCGAGCGTCCAGAACCAGATCGTGAGGCCGAGCGTGCCGAAGAAGCTCCGCTTCATGTGCGAGAAGAAGAACTTCGTGCGCAGGCTGCGCCGCGTGAGGAGCACCCAGAGGGCGATGGCGGCGAGGCCGAAGAGCGAGCGGTAGAAGACGAGCTCGAAGGTCGAGAAGTGTTCGGCGCCGAGCTTCGTGCAGACGGCCATCAGCGAGAAGAGAAGCGATGCGGCGAGCATCCAGAGGCTTTGCATGGCGGACCCTGGTGGTGGGCGGTTTTCAGGGATAAACAAAAGCCCCGCGGCTGGCGGGGCTTTCAAGAGCGTCCGCACCGAAGGGGCTCCGTCGTCGAGAGCCCTTCGGAGGACGCTCGGGGAAGAGCGTGTGCAGACGGGGTTACTGCGCCGTCTCCTCCTTCTTCGGCTCGCGGCGCAGCTTGATGTGCAGCTCGCGGAGCTGCTTCTCGTCCACGGGCGACGGGGCCTGCGTGAGCAGGCACTGAGCGCGCTGCGTCTTCGGGAAGGCGATCACGTCGCGGATCGACGGAGCGTCCACCATCATCGCGACGATGCGGTCGAGGCCGAAGGCGAGGCCGCCGTGGGGAGGCGCACCGAACTGCAGGGCGTCGAGCAGGAAGCCGAACTTGCGGCGGGCTTCGTCATGGTCGATCTTGAGCGCGGCGAAGACCTTCTCCTGAACGTCCTCGCGGTGGATACGGATCGAGCCGCCGCCGATCTCCCAGCCGTTGAGCACGCAGTCGTAGGCCTTGGCGTAGCAGTGCTCC
Source organism: Sutterella sp. (assembly GCF_052272535.1). Taxonomy (NCBI): domain Bacteria; kingdom Pseudomonadati; phylum Pseudomonadota; class Betaproteobacteria; order Burkholderiales; family Sutterellaceae; genus Sutterella; species Sutterella sp. The sequence goes on from NZ_DAVZJY010000047.1 coordinate 2,076, forward strand.
GGATCCGTGAGGAGCTTGTCCTCGTCGCCGTCGAGCGGGCAGGTGAACGGATGGTGGCAGGCGACCCAGCGCTGGTCTTCCTCGGAGTACTCGAACATCGGGAAGTTGATGACCCAGAGGGGCTTCCAGCCGGCCTTGAAGAGGCCGTTCTTCTGGCCGAACTCGGAGTGGCCGATCTTCAGGCGCAGCGCACCGAGGCTGTCCCAGACGATCTTGGCCTTGTCGGCGCCGAAGAAGACGACGTCGCCGTCCTTGGCGCCCACGCGGGCGAGGATGCCGTTGAGCTCGTCGTCGGAGAGGTTCTTCACGATCGGCGACTGCAGACCTTCGCGGCCGCGGGCGATCTCGTTGACCTTGATGTAGGCGAGGCCCTTGGCGCCGTAGATCTTGACGAACTCGGTGTAGGCGTCGATCTCGGAGCGCGGCATCGAAGCGGCTCCCGGGACGCACATGGCGACCACCTTGCCGTTGTGGAGCGACTTGACGCCCGAGAACACCTTGAAGGCGGAGTTCGCGACGATGTCGGTCACTTCATGCAGGCGCAGGCTGATGCGCAGGTCGGGCTTGTCCGAGCCGTACATCGCCATCGCGTCGTCGTAGAGCATGACGGGGAACGGATCGACGAGGTCGACGTTGATCGCCTCCTTGAAGACCGTGCGGACGAGCTTCTCCATCAGGGAGCGGATCTCGTCCATGTTCATGAACGAGGTCTCGATATCGACCTGGGTGAACTCGGGCTGGCGGTCGGCGCGGAGGTCTTCGTCGCGGAAGCACTTGACGATCTGGTAGTAGCGGTCGAAGCCGGCGACCATCAGCATCTGCTTGAAGAGCTGCGGGGACTGCGGCAGGGCGTAGAAGCACCCATCCTGAACGCGCGAGGGCACGAGGTAGTCGCGGGCGCCTTCAGGCGTGGAGCGCGTGAGGGCCGGCGTCTCGATGTCGATGAAGCCGTTGGCGTCGAGGAACTTGCGGAAGGCCATCGCGGCGCGGTAGCGCGTGCGGACGTTCTTCTGCATCACCGGGCGGCGCAGGTCGAGCACGCGGTACGTGAGGCGCGTCGTCTCGGAGAGGTTCTCGTCGTCGAGGTGGAACGGGGGCGTCGCGGACGGGTTGAGGATCTCGAGGTCGTGGCAGAGCACCTCAACGCCGCCGGAGATCAGGGAGTCGTTCTTCGTGCCTTCCGGGCGGGCGCGCACGAGGCCGACCACCTTGAGGCAGTATTCGTTGCGGCAGCGGTCGGCGGTGGCGAACACCTCCGGACGATCCGGATCGCAGACGACCTGCACGAGGCCTTCACGGTCGCGCAGGTCGATGAAGATCACGCCGCCGTGGTCGCGGCGTCGATGGGCCCAACCGTAGAGGGTCACAGTCTGGCCGATGAAGGACTCGTCGACCAAGCCAGAGTACACGGTTCGCATACAAACTCCCAGATTTGCCGGCTCCGCGATGGAGCGGCAGGGTAGAAAAACAAGAAAAAATGAGGCGCGGCCGAGGCCCTTTCAGGTGGCTCGGGCGACCTTGAAATTCTTCGCGCGCGTCCGGAGACGAGGGCGCTCAGGTGGCGCCGTCAGGGTTCTTCCGGACATGCCGTCGCTGTAGTTTAGCTCGAACGCTCCTTCTCCGAGGACGTTTGCCCCGCGGCCGCCGGGCGCGCGGCCTTCCCGGCCCGGTCCGCCGGACCGAAGTCAGGGGCGGAGGTCGGGGTCATGACGCCCAGGGAGACGTGGAACTTGAACGCGTCTTCGACCGTGGTCGAGGTCGGCCGCGCGTCCTTCTTCTCGATCATCATCACGTAGCCCGAGGTCGGGTTGGGCGCCGTCGGGACGAAGACCGTCATCATGTCCGTGCCTTTGAGTTCGGCAAGCGTGCGCTCGGAGGGCGTCGACACGACGAAGCCGTAGGTCCAGCACCCGGCGCGCGGGAATTCGACGAGCACGACGTCGCGGAAGCTCTGCGTGCGGTCCGAGAGGACGGTCTCCATGATCTGCTTCACGCCCGAATAGATCGGACGCACCACCGGGATCTTCTCGAGGAGCCGCTCCCAGTGCTTGACGAACCACTGGCCGATGAAGTTCGCGACGAGGATGCCCGTCACGAAGATGAGCGCGGCGGCGATGACGAGGCCGATGCCCGGGATGCTCATGCCGAGCCACGCGTCGGGGCGCAGGTCGGGCGGCAGGAGCTGCACGACCGAGTCCGACCAGCGGATGATGGTTTCGAGCACCCAGAGGGTGATGGCGAGCGGGACCCAGAGGAGAAGCCCTGCGGAAAAGTACTTCTTGAGCATGTTCGCTGCGGCGTCCGAGGGGGCGCCTGTGAGCCTGAGAAGAAAGAAGGCCGCGCGGCGGGCGGTTCCCGCAGCACGGCCTTTGGGTTTGCGCGGCTCCCCGACGGGGCCGCGGAGGCACGGAGGAGCGCTCCCGCTGAGGGGAGGGCTACTTATCCGTGTGGCGGTGGGCCGCCGGCACGGCCTTCGGGCCGCCGCTGAAGTCCGTGGCCGCCCAGCCCGTGCCCTTGAGTTCGAACCCGGGGGCGGAGAGCTCCTTGCGGAAGGTTTCCTTGCCGCACTTGGGACATTTCGTCAGGGGCTTGTCGCTCATCTTCTGCAGGTACTCCTTTTCGAAGCCGCAGGATGTGCACTTGTACTCGTAAATCGGCATGATCAGAGGCCCCTCGTGAAAGGGGCGCAATAGGGTTTTGTTGGCGGGCGAATTATAGAAAACCGGCGCCGGCCGATGGGGGCCGGACGCCGGTCCGGTGTGGTGCGGGGCTCCGTGCGGGGCCCGCGTGGAGGACGCGTCAGTCCTCTTCGTCGCGCTTGTAGTGCGAGGCGAGCTCGGCCTGGCGCGCGGCCGGCACGGGCTGGTAGCTCGCGAGCTCCATGCTCCACGCGCCCGTGCCCTGCGTGAGCGCGTGCAGGCGCGTCGCGTAGTCCTCGAGCTCGGCGAGCGGCACGAGGGCGGTCACCTCCATGTCGCCGCCCGGGAGCGCCTCGGTGTTGGTCACCTGGCCGCGGCGGCCGGCGAGGTCGCCCGCAATGTCGCCCATGTACGCCTCGGGCGCGGTCACCTCGACGGTGACGATCGGCTCGAGCACCTGGGGCGCGGCCTTGGCGAGCGCGTCGAGGAAGGCCTTGCGGCCCGCGGCGACGAAGGCCACTTCCTTCGAGTCCACGGGATGGCTCTTGCCGTCGTAGACGATGACCTTCACGTCTTCGATCGGGTAGCCCGCGACGTAGCCGCGCGCGAGCACTTCGCGCACGCCCTTCTCGACGGCCGGGATGAGGTTGTACGGAATAACGCCGCCCTTCACCTGGTCCACGAACTCGAAGCCCGCGCCGCGCGGCAGCGGCTCGACCTTGAGGTACACCTCGCCGAACTGGCCCGCGCCGCCCGTCTGCTTCTTGTGGCGCGCGTGGCCTTCGGCGGGCGCGGAGATCGTTTCGCGGTACGGGATCGAGGGCGCCGCCGTCTCAACCTCAAGCTTGAAGTTCGCGCGCATGCGGTTGAGGATCGAGCGCACGTGCATGTCGGTGAGGCCGCGGATCACGGTCTCGTTGAGCACCGTGTCGTGCTCGACCGCCATCGTCGGATCTTCGTCCTGCATCTTCGCGAGCACCTCGTTCATACGCGACTCGTCGCCGCGGCGCTTCGGCCGGATCGCGAGGCCGTACATGGGCTTGGGGAAGTTGATCGGACGCATCCGCACGCCCGCGTCGGTCGGGTCGCCGTGGATCACCGAGCCGTAGTGCAGCTCGTCGATCTTGGCGAGCGCGCCGATGTCGCCCGGGCTGAGGAAGTCCGTCTCCTGGGTGTTCTTGCCCTGCAGAATGAGCGGGCGCGGGGCCTTGATCGCCTTTTTGCTGTCGTCCACGTAGATCACGGAGTCCTTGCGGATCGTGCCCTGATGGACGCGGAAGATGCCGATCTTGCCCACGTACGGGTCGTTCACGATCTTGAAGACCTGCGCGACCACGGGCATGTTTTTGTCGGGGTAGGTGCGGAAGGGCGATCCGTCGGCCTTCTGGAAGAGCGCGTCGTTCGCCTCGCCCGGGTGCGGGAGGTGGCGGATGATCACCTTCATGAAGTCGCGGATGCCGATCAGGTTCTTCGCCGAGGTGAAGCACACGGGGATCACGTGCCCTTCGCGGAGCGCCTTCGTGACGAGCGGGTGCAGCAGACGCGGATCGACGCTGCCCTCCTCGAGGTAGCGCTCGAGCATCTCGTCGTCCTCCTCGACCACGCGCTCGATGAAGGCGCGGTGCACCTCCTCGACGGTCATGATGTCACTGTCGCCGTCTTCGCGGTCGAAGCAGTCGATCACGTGGGTGCGGTTGCGCGTCGGGAGGTTGATCGGCAGCACGCCCGGACCCCAGGTCTCGCGCAGCTCCTCGAGGCACTTCTCAAGGTTGGCGTCGGGGAGGTCGAACTTGTTGATGACGATCATGCGGCACAGGCCGCGCTCTTCGGCCGCGGCCATCATGCGGCGCGTGAGGAGCTCGGGGCCGCGCGTCGGGTCGATCACGGCGCAGACGGTCTTCACGGCGTCGAGCGCCGAGAGGTCCTGACCGAGGTAGTCGGGGTAGCCCGGGGTGTCGAGAATGTGGATGCGCACCGGCGTGAGGTCCGTCATCGCCGTGTCGACGTGCGCCACCGCGAGGCGGATCGAGTGGCCCACCTCCTTTTCGAGCGCGTCGTTGTCGCACATCGTGTTGCCGCGCTCGACGCTGCCGAGTTCGGGGATCATGCCGGAGCGGTAGAGCATCGCCTCGATGAGGGACGTCTTGCCGCAGGAGCCGTGGCCGACGAGGGCCAGAGTGCGCAGATTCTCGGTGGAGTAGTTGCTCATGGCTGATCCTTCTTAAGGAGTGGATTCAGACCATTGTGCGCCCCCCGCGTCCGGATGGGGAGGGTACTCCGGGTAAGTCTTGATTGCGAATGCTCGACAAAAACAAAAAACGGCCGGAGGGCCGTTTTCGTGCAATACTTGAAGGTTCCGCTCCGCTCAGACGGGCGCGCCGGGGCGCACCACAAGCTGATAGCCGACACCGCGGATGCTTTCAATCGCAAGCTGCTTGCCGATCACGGCAATGAGCTTGTGGCGGATCGAGGAGACGTGCACGTCGATCGCGCGGTCGTAGGGGCCCATCGGACGGCCGAGCACCTTCGGGTAGATCTCCTCCTTTGAAACGGGCTTCCCCACGTTGCGCGCGAGGAGCTCGAAGAGCGAGAACTCGGTGCTCGTGAGCTCGATCGCGGCGTTGTCGGTCGTGACGGAGCGCTGCGTCGGATTGACGGTGACCGGGCCAACGGTGATCGGCGAGGCGACGGCGCGCGAGGAGGAGGTGCGGCGCAGGATCGCGTTGATGCGCGCGACGAGCTCGCGCGGCGGGCAGGGTTTCTGCACGTAGTCGTCCGCGCCGAGCTCAAGGCCGACGATGCGGTCCACGGGATCACCCTTGGCGGTGAGCATCAGGACCGGAATCTCGGACTTCTTGCGCAGCTCTTTGAGGACTTCGACGCCGTTCATGCCGGGCATCATCACGTCGAGCACGATGAGGTCGAAGTTGCCGCGGGCGGCCTGCTCGAGTCCCTCGGGTCCGCTGTGCGCGGGCGTGGTCTGGAATCCTTCGAGCGTGAGGTAGTCGACGAGGAGCGTGACGAGATCGACGTCGTCGTCGATGATGAGGATGCGGCGCGGAGTCTTAAACATTTAGTCTACTGATGCAGAACAAGATTCCCGGTAATCTTAACAACAATTTTTTAATTTCAGATCGAACCGGGTTGAAACCTACGCCCGCCGGCCACTGCAAGGGGCAGAAACCATTTCTCACATTTTCCGGAGAAAAGTTAACGCGGCGCCCGTGACGAACTCAGTGTTTCCCAAGGGTGTTTTTTGAGAATGTCCGGAAAGAAATCCCCTTTGCTGGAGATACATCAGATGCATAAGAAACTGCGGACGGCGCCCGTAGCCGCCGCGCTCTCCCTCGCGCTCGCCGGCTGTGCGGTGCAGGCGCCGGACCTCGAGCGGATGACCGCGCAGACGGCGCCCGAGACCTGGCAGCGCTCGTCGCTCCCCGCGGGGTCCGTCCTCTCCTGGGAGAACTTCTGGGAGCGTTGGGCCGATCCGGTCCTCCCGCGCCTCATCGAGAAGGCGCTCGCGGCCAATCCGGACGTCGAGACCGCCGCGGCCAACCTGCGTGCGGCGCGCGCCTCGGTGACGGCGGCGGACGCCGCGCTCTGGCCGAGCGCGAAGGCGGGGGTCGACGCGGGTCGCATCCGCTCGAACGGCTCGACGAGAAGCTCCTATTCGCTCGAAGGTTCGGGCTCGCTCTCGCTCAACCTCGCCGGCGCGGAGTTCTGGGAGGCCGACGCCGCCGAGCTCAAGGCGCTCGCCTCCTACTACACGCTCGAAGACGTGCGCGCGGCGACCGCCGCCGCGGTCGCCGAGGCGTACGTGAACCTGCGCGCCGCCGAGGCGCAGCTCGAGATCGTCAAGAAGTCGCTCTCCAACTACATGGAGACCGCGGACACCTCGCGCTGGCAGTTTGAAGCGGGCACCGGGGCGGCCTCGGAGGCCGAGGACGCGCAGGTGCAGCTCGCTTCGGCCCGCGCGCGCATCCCGACCCTGGAGGGCGGGATCCTGCAGTACCGCAACGCCCTCATGCGGCTGACGGCGACCCCGGTCGCCGAGCTCGGCCTCGAGGCGACGGGCCGCGTGCCCGTGCCGCCCGACAGCGCGGCCGCGGTGATTCCCGCCGAGACCCTCGCCCACCGGCCCGACGTCCGCGCGGCGCGCCGCACGGTCGAGGCGGCCGTGGAGAGCCTGAGGAGTGCGAAGAGCAGCTTCTTCCCGACGCTTTCGCTTTCGGGGAACATCGGTACGACCGCCGCGGTCGTGAGCGCGCTCGGCGCCGCCGGCACGGGCGTCGCGGGACTCTCCGCGGCGCTCTCCGCGCCGATCCTCAACTGGGGGGCGCTCATCGCGGGTGAGGAGAGCGCCGCGGCCGAGCTCGACCGCACGGTTGCGGCCTACCGCTCGACCCTCCTCTCGGCGCTCGAGGAGACCGACAACGCGCTCGCCTCGATCGCCAACACTGAACGGCGCCGCACGGATCTCGAGCGCGCCGTCGAGCACGCCCGCACGGCCGAGATGCTCTCGCGCCAGGAGTACGAGGCGGGCATCGGCGACTACACGATGCTGCTCTCCACGCAGCGCTCGCTCCTCTCGGCCGAAGAGACGGAGCTCACCAACCGCGCCGACCGCGCCAAGGCCTACGTCACCCTCTACCGGGCCCTGGGCGGCGCATGGGCCGTGGAGGACGCCCGGCGGGCGCCCGGCAGCGACACGAATGAAGACCGTTGAGAACGGGACGGAAAGGAAGAGAAATGACTGAAGAGAAGAACGACGCCCGCAACGCTCCCGCGGCGGTCGAGAAGCTTTTGGGCGAGAAGCGCCGGCCCTGGTACGTGCGCGCCGTGCCCGTCGTGGTGGTGCTCGCGCTCGCCGCGGGCGGGGCCTGGTGGTGGCAGAAGAGCGCCGCGGGCACGCAGAAGGTGAACTACGTCACCGAACGGGTCGTGCGCGGCCCGATCAGCGTCACCGTGTCGGCCGACGGCACCCTCAAGCCCACCCGCACGGTCACGCTCGGCTCGGAGCTCTCCGGGATCGTGCGCAAGGTGAACGTGGACGTGAACGACTCGATCTCGACGGGCGACGTCCTGATCGAGCTCGACACGCGCAACCTCGAGTCCAAGGTGGCGAGCGCCCGCGCGTCCCTCGCGAGCGCGAAGGCGCAGCTCGCGCAGAACCGCGCGACTCTGAACGAGGCCGAGGTGAAGGACCGGCGCCTCAAGGAACTCAACAAGCTCTCGGGCGGCAAGATGCCCTCGCGCACGGACCTCGACGCCCAGGAGGCCGCGGTCGCCACGGCGCGCGCCGCCCTCGAAGTGGCCAAGGCGAACATCGCCGACGCCGAGGCCTCGCTCTCGCAGACCGAGACCGACCTCTCGAAGGCGATGATCAAGTCGCCGATCGACGGCGTCGTGCTCGCGCGCTCCGTCGAACCGGGCTACGCCGTCGCCGCGAGCCTGCAGGCGGTCGAACTGCTGTCGCTTGCGACCGACCTCTCCGAGCTCGAACTCCAGGTGAACGTGGACGAAGCCGACATCGGCAGCGTCCAGGCCGGTCAGAAGGCCTTCTTCACGGTGAGCGCCTATCCGGACAAGAAGTTCCCCGCGACCCTGACGAAGGTCGCCTTCGGCTCGACCACGACCGAGAACGTCGTCACCTACACGACCTATCTCGACGTGAAGAACCCCGAGCTGCAGCTCCGGCCCGGCATGACCGCGTCGGCGACGATCTCGACCGCGCACAAGGACCAGGTGCTCCTCGTGCCGAATTCGGCCCTGCGCTTCGTGCCCAACAAGAACGCGGGCGCGGAGGAGGCCTCCGCGGGATCGGGCATGCGTTCGGCCTTCATGTCCAGCCCCCCGCGGGGCGGCCGCGGCGGCTCGGGCAAGACCGCCAAGGAGGAGTCGGGCGCGCAGCATGCGCAGCGCATGCGCACGCTCTACGTACTCCGCGGCGGCGAGGCCGTACCCGTCACCGTGACGACGGGCCTCACCGACGGCGCGCACACGGAGATCGTTTCGGGCGAAATCTCCGAGTCCGACGCCGTGATCGTTGATCAGCAGCGCGCGAAGTCCTGAGCGGAGGCGACATGACAGACTCCCCGCTCATTGAATTCCGCGGGATCGGCAAGCGCTACGGCGAAGGCGAGGCGGCCTTCGTCGCGCTCCACCACATCGACCTCACGATCCGACAGGGCGAATTCGTCGCGATCATGGGACCGTCGGGTTCGGGCAAGTCCACCGCGATGAACATCATCGGCGCGCTCGACCGTCCGTCCTGGGGCGAATACCTCTTCGAAGGGGTGCACGTCGAGGGGCTCACGAACGACGAGCGCGCGCTCCTGCGCCGCCGCTACATCGGCTTCGTCTTCCAGGGCTTCAACCTGTTGCCGCGGACGACGGCGCTCGAAAACGTCGAGCTGCCGCTCCTCTACCGGGGCCTGAAGCGCGCGGAGCGCCGCGAGCTCGCCCGCGCCGCCCTTGAGCGCGTGGGGCTCCTCGACTGGGAGCACCACACGCCCGCGGAGCTTTCCGGCGGCCAGCAGCAGCGCGTCGCCATCGCCCGCGCGATCGTGATCAAGCCGAAGCTCCTGCTCGCGGACGAACCGACGGGGAGCCTTGACAGCGCGCGCAGCGTCGAGATCATGAAGCTTCTCAGCGATCTCAATGAATCCGAGGGCATCACCGTCGCGCTCGTCACCCACGAGCCCGACATGGCCCTCTACGCCAAGCGCCACGTGGTCTTCAAGGACGGCGCGCTCGTGCGCGACGACCGGGGGCTCCCCGGCCGGGGGCCCGCCGCACATGACGAAGGGAGGTCGAAGTGATCGGCAACGCACTGCTTCTCGCGCTCAGGCAGATCTGGCGCAACCCGATGCGCAGCCTTCTCACCGTGCTCGGCGTCGTGATCGGCGTCGCCGCGGTGATCACGATGGTGACGATCGGCAACGGCGCGAGCTCGGCGATCAAGGCCGAGATCGAGTCCTTCGGCAACAACCAGATCATGTTGCGCCCGGGCATGCGCCTCGGGCCCGGGCAGAAGATCGGCGCGCCGGACTTCAAGGAGGGGGATGCCGAAGCGATCCTCACGCAGCTCGCCGGCGTCGTCGCCGTGGCGCCGCAGGTCTCCAAGAGCGTCACGCTCGTGGCGAACGGCCGCAACTGGCAGTCGAGCATCACCGGGACGACCTCGAGCTACTTCACGATCGACAACCGCACGATCGCGGACGGCCGGAACTTCGAGCCGGTCGAGGAGCGGGCGGGTTCGGCCGTCTGCGTGATCGGCTCGACCATTGCGAACGAACTCTTCGGGCGCACCGCGGGCGTCGTGGGCGAGCAGATCCGCACGGGGAGTTTTTCGTGCCGCGTGATTGGGCTTCTCAAGACCAAGGGGTCGGCCGCGATGGGCGGCGACCAGGACGACGTCGTGGTGATGCCGATCAAGACGGTTCAGCGCCGCCTCATCGGCAAGAACAAGGTCTCCGCGCTCCTCATCCTGATGAACGCGGACTCGGACCGCGATCGCCTCAAGGACGCGATCAAGGAGCTCATGCGCGAGCGCCGCTCCCTCTCGGCGGGCGACGACGACAACTTCCAGATCATGGACACGGCCGAAATCGCCGCCAAGGTGGCGAGCACGACGGGCATCATGACGACGCTCCTCGCGGCCGTGGCGGGCGTGAGCCTCCTCGTGGGCGGCATCGGCATCATGAACATCATGCTCGTGTCGGTGACCGAGCGCACGCGCGAAATCGGCATCCGCCTCGCCATCGGCGCGCTCGGGCGAGAGGTGCTGCTGCAGTTCCTCATCGAGGCGCTCATGCTCGGCTGCATGGGCGGGCTTCTCGGCATGGCGCTCGCCTTCGTCGCCTCCTGGGGGGCCTGCGCCTGGATGAACGTGCCCTTTGCGGTTGACCCGGGCATCAACCTCCTCGCCTTCTCCGTCTCCGCCCTCACGGGCATCGTCTTCGGGTTCTTCCCGGCGCGGCGCGCGGCGCGGCTCGACCCGATCGAGGCGGTGCGGCACGAGTAGCTCCGGCTACGCACCCCGCCCGAGATGCGCAAAAGGCCCGGAACTCCGATGGAGCGCCGGGCCTTTTGCTGCGGGGCGGCTCGAG
>NZ_DAVZJY010000048.1:0-12741 GCF_052272535.1 Sutterella sp.
GAGGCGCGTGCGGCCCGACGGGGTTCTTCACCCCGCTTCACCCTCCGTCCCGTTTAGGGCCGGCGAGTGAAGCGGGGCGAGATCACTCGATCAGCCCACCCACTTGCGGGCGTTCTGGAAGAGGCGCATCCAGCCCGAGGCGTCCGTCCATTCAGCCGGATGCCACGAGAGTTCGCAGGCGCGGTGGCTGCGCTCGGGGTGCGGCATCATGATCGTAAAGCGGCCGTCGTCGGTCGTGAACGAGGTGAGGCCGCCTTCCGAACCGTTCGGGTTGGCCGGGTAGGTCGCGGCGGGTTCACCGCGGCCGTTGACGAAGCGCGCGGCGGCGTGAGCGAGGAGCGCGTCCTCGGGCTTGAGGAACTCCACGCGGCCTTCGCCGTGGGAGACCACGATCGGGAGCACCGAGCCGGCCATCCCTGCGAAGAGGATGGACGGGCTCTCAAGCACCTCGACGGCCGCCAGGCGCGCCTCGAACTGCTCGGAGCGGTTGCGCAGGAACTCGGGCCAGTGCGCCGCGCCCGGGATGAGGCCGCGCAGGCGGCTCATCATCTGGCAGCCGTTGCACACGCCGAGGCCGAAGGTGTCCGGACGGCTGAAGAAGGCGGAGAACTCCTCGACCAACTTGTCGTTGTTGAGGATCGTCTTCGCCCAGCCGCCGCCGGCGCCCAGCACGTCGCCGTAGGAGAAGCCGCCGCAGGCGGCGAGCCCCTTGAAGCCCGAGAGGTCGATGCGACCCGAGAGAAGGTCCGTCATGTGCACGTCCCAGGCCTCAAAGCCCGCGCGCGTGAAGGCCGCGGCCATTTCGGTCTGCGAGTTGACGCCCTCTTCGCGCAGGATCGCGATCTTCGGGCGAACGCCCGTATTGATCATCGGCGCGGCGACGTCCTCATCCACGTTGAAGGTCGTCTTCGCGAAGACGCCGCGGTCGGATTCGTCCATGATGGCGGCGAACTCCTGGTCGGCGCATTCGGGATTGTCGCGGCCGCGGGCGATCTGGTGCGAGACCTCCGCCCAGGCGCTCTGGAGTTCGGCGCGCGGGAAGGCCGCGAGCACCTCGCCCTTCACCGTGACCTGCAGCTCGTCGGCCTCGATCAGTTCGCCCACGAAGTGGCAGCAGTCGGAGAGCCCGAAGGCGCGCATCTGCGCGGCTACTTCGTCCACGCGGTCCGCCGGGACCTGGATGAGGGCGCCCAACTCCTCGTTGAAGAGCGTGTTGAGGACCGTGGCGCCCTTCGCCTCGAGGAGCGAATCGAGCGCGAGGCGCACGCCGATGCGGGAGGCGAAGTTCATCTCGGCCGCGGCGGCGAAGAGGCCGCCGTCGGAGCGGTCGTGGTAGGCCCAGGCGCAGCCGGCGAGCTCGAGCTTGCGCAGCGCCTCGATGAAGCGGCCGAGAAGCGCGGGATCCTCGCAGTCCGGAGCCTCGTCGCCGAAGCGCTGGGCGGTCTGCGCGAGGATGGAGCCGCCCATGCGGTTCCTGCCGCGCCCGAGGTCCACGAGGACGAGGACGGAGTCGCCCAGGTGCTTCGTGCGCTTGAGTTCGGGGGTGAGCGTGAGGGCGACGTTCGTCACCGGAGCGGCCGCGGAGACGATGAGCGAAACCGGGCTCATCACAGTCTTCTTTTCGCCCGCCTCCGTCCAGCTCGTGCGCATCGAGAGCGAGTCCTTGCCGACCGGGATCGAGATGCCGAGCCCGATGCAGAAGCGGCTCGCAGCTTCGACCGCGTCGAAGAGCTTCGCGTCCTCGCCTTCGGCGCCGCAGGCGGCCATCCAGTTGGCCGAGAGCTTCACGCGCGGCAGTTCGATGTCCGCGGCGGCGAGGTTCGTGAGCGCCTCGCCGATCGCCATGCGGCTCGCGGCGGCGGAGTTGATCACCGCGACCGGCGTGCGTTCGCCGACCGCCATCGCTTCGCCGCGCATCGTCTCAAAGCCGAGCGTCGTCACGGCGCAGTCGGCGACCGGGACCTGCCAGGGGCCGATCATCTGGTCGCGGGCGACGAGGCCGCCCACCGAGCGGTCGCCGATGGTGATGAGGAAGGACTTGCTCGCGACGGCCGGGTGGCGGATCACGTCGTAGGCGGCCTTCTCGAGCTCGATGCCTTCTTCGGCGAAGGGCGTGAGGAGCTTTTCGGCGTGCTTGACGTTGCGGTGCATGCGGGGCGCCTTGCCGAGGAGGACCTCCATGGGCATGTTCACGGCGTCGGTTTCACCCGGGCGTTCGACCACGAGGTCGGCCTTCTCGGTGATGCGGCCGAGCACGGCGTACGGGCAGCGCTCGCGGCGGCAGAAGGCGTCGAAGCGATCGAGACCGGCCGGGTCGAGCGCGATCACGTAGCGCTCCTGCGACTCGTTGCACCAGACTTCGAGCGGCGACATGCCCGTCTCCTCGACGGGAACCTTCGAGAGGTCGAAGCGCGCGCCCTTGCCCGAGAGGTCGGCGAGTTCGGGCATGGCGTTCGAGAGGCCGCCGGCGCCCACATCGTGGATCGCGAGGATCGGGTTCGCCTCGCCCATCGCCCAGCAGCGGTCGATCACTTCCTGCGCACGGCGCTCCATTTCGGGGTTGCCGCGCTGCACGCTGTCGAAGTCGAGCGCTTCGGAGTTGGCGCCCGTGTTCATCGAGCTCGCAGCGCCGCCGCCGAGGCCGATGCGCATGCCCGGGCCGCCGAGGACGATCAGCAGGCTGCCCGCCGGGGGAACGAGCTTCTTCGTCTGGTCGTCGCGGATGCTGCCGATGCCGCCCGCAAGCATGATGGGCTTGTGGTAGCCGTAGCGCACGCCGCCGACGTTGGCTTCAAACGTGCGGAAGTAGCCGAGCAGGTTCGGACGGCCGAATTCGTTGTTGAAGGCGGCGCCGCCGAGCGGGCCCTCGGTCATGATCGAGAGCGGCGTGGCGATGCGGCCCGGAGCGCCGTAGGCCTTCGCCGAGGCTTCGCCCGTCGCGCAGTCGCCGTCGTTCTCCCAGGTCTGCGGGGCGTCGGTCAAGTGAAGCGCCGAAGTCGTGAAGCCCGTGAGGCCGGCCTTCGGGCGGGCGCCGCGGCCCGTCGCCCCTTCGTCGCGGATTTCACCGCCCGAGCCGGTCGAGGCGCCCGGGAAGGGAGAAATCGCGGTCGGGTGGTTGTGCGTCTCAACCTTGAAGACGGTGTGCACGCGCTCGGTGCGGCGCTCGAAGGTCGAACCGAAGACGTCCGTTTCGCCCGGACGGGGATAGAGGCGCACGACGTCGCGCCCCTCGAAGATCGCCGCGTTGTCGGCGTAGGCCGTGATCGTGCCGAGGGGCTGCGCCTTGTGGGTGTCGCGGATCATGCCGAAGAGCGTCTCTTCGCGGTCCTTGCCGTCGATCGTCCACTTGGCGTTGAAGATCTTGTGGCGGCAGTGCTCGGAGTTGGCCTGCGCGAACATCATGAGCTCGACGTCGGTCGGGTCGCGCTGGAGCTTCCCGAAGGCGTCGGCGAGGTAGGCCACTTCGTCCTCGGAGAGCGCGAGGCCCATCGAGAGGTTCGCGTCCTCAAGGGCCTTGACGCCCTCCTTCATCAGCGGCACGGTCGCCATGGGCTTGCCCGCGAGGTCGGTGAAGAGGTTTTCGCGCGGATAGTCCACCGGCACGACCGATTCGGTCATGCGGTCGTGCAGCAACGCGAGGAGCGCCGCGCGCTTCTCGTCCGTGAGCTCCGTCCCGGCGGTGAGCCCGATCGTGAAGAGCGTGCCGCGCTCAACGCGGAGCACTTCCGCGATGCCGCAGTTGCGCACGATGTCCGTCGCCTTGGAGGCCCAGGGCGAGATGGTGCCGAGGCGGGGCACCACGAGCGCGAGGAGCGAGGGCTCGACCGCCTTGTCCGGGGCCGGGCCGTAGTTGAGGAGCGCTTCGAGGCGCTTCGAGGCCTCTTCGCCGAGAGCCGCCGAGGCATGCACGAAATGAATGAAGCGGCTCGAAACCGCTTCAACGGAGGGCTCTACGCCTCGCAGTGCGCGCAGAAGACGCTCTTCACGGAAGTCGGAGAGCGCACGGGGGCCTTCAAGATCAAAAACGATGCCGGCGAGTGAAGCCATAGCTGCTGATTCCTCGAGGGGTGGGAAAACTTCGAGGCGCCTCAACCGGAATCGGCCGGGCGCCGAAAAAAAAAGGTTAGCCCCTGATTATAAGGGGGCGGCGGGCGGCGCCCCGCGCGAGGAGGCGGCCTTCATGAGAACGATGCCCGCGACGATCATCAGCGCCGCGGCGGCGAGCAGGAGCCAGGACATGGCGCATCTCCTTTTGTGCGTGAAGTCCAGGCCGTCCCGGAGAAGCATTCCGGCGCGCATCCCGTGCCGGCGAGGTCGTCCTCGGGCGCGATTGTATCCGCCCGGCAGTCCGTTGTTCGGAATCCGGGCGGCGCAGCTCCAGCTCCTGGTGCCGGGACCTCAGGACAACGCTCCACATGCGGGTAGCCGCAACAACTTTCCACTTTTTGCGAGTCGATTCCCGTTTTTTCCACTTTTTGCGAGTCCGCATCCATAAAATGCGAGCCACCTCCTCTCTTTTTCACTTTTTTGCGAGTCCTCATGCCTCTCTGCGGTTATGCACGCCTTGTCGAGCTGCTGGGCCTTCCCGTCCCGCCTCCTCGATTCCAGGTGGAGTCCTCTCACGCCGTCAACCGCAGGGTTCTGCGCGGCGACAGGCTCCTCGTCCCGGTCAGAGCAGCACCCGAAGGCTCGTCGCTCCTCGATCACATTCTTTTTGCGCTCAAGAACGAAGGCGTCAACCTCGCCGTTCTTTCGGGGGCGCTGCCGCACGTAGAGTCAGACGACCTTCAACAAAGAATCGATGCCGCTCCAATGTCCACGGCACTCAGGAAGGCGGCGTTTCTTTGGGAATACTTCACCCACGGAAGTCTTCGTCTGAAGCGGCCGCCGAAGACTTTCATTCCGCTTTTTGATCCGGAGCGTTACATCACGGGCCGCTCTATGCGGAACGAAAAGTGGCGGATCAACGTCAACGGCATCGGAAGTCTTGCATACTGTCCTACTGTTGAAAAAACCGAACTTATCAACCAATACTTGGCAACCGATCTCCTCAAGCGGACGAACCTCTGGTTCGCCTCCATCGGCGCCATTGCCGCGGACCGCGCTCTTGACTGGGCTTATTTGAATGAGACACGAGGAACATACGAACTAGAGCGCGAACCTCTTTCAGAAGACCGTTCAAGACGATTTGTTCAACTTCTTCAACACGCCGATGACGAACAAATTCTGTCCGAAAACTATCTTTGCGAATTACAAAATCAGGTAGTTTCGTCGATATTCAATCACGCCTACTCCTGGAGAACGGAGCAGAACTGGCTGAGCAAACAGAGCGGAAGAAATGCGCTTTCCGTCACCTATGTCCCGCCCTCTCCGGACGATCTGGGCAGCCTGATGCACGACTATCTTGCGATGGTGAACAGTTGGGAGGACGACCTGGATCCCTTGGTCGGCGCCGCAGTTGCAGCCTTCGGATTTGTCTATCTTCGCCCCTTCATGGACGGCAACGGGCGCCTGAGCCGTTTTTTGATTCACCGGCAGCTTGCCCGGTCCGGTCGATTGGCGCACGGACTGCTGCTTCCGATTTCTATCGCCATGAAGGCCTCAGAAGAAGAGTACCTCGCCGCGCTCACCGCTTTTTCGGCTCAGGCCCGCCGGCTCTGGGACGTCACCTACTGCGGCGGCGAGCCTCCGTACGACTTCCATTTCAAAGGGACGTCGAACCTCTACCGCTACTGGGACGCGACCAGACAGGTGGAGTTCACCTTCCGGATGGCCGAGCGCGCGCTCACCGTCCACCTTCGCGAAGAGATCGAGTACCTCAGACTCTTCGACGAGGTCTGCCGGCGGGTCGAAGCGCACTTCGACCTCCGCCAGAACCATCTCTTCACGTTGGTGAATGCTGCGCTTGAGCGCAATGGAAGGCTTTCGAAGTCGATCCGCAGGCGCTTCGCCGACAAAGTCGAAGGCGCCGCGCTCGACTTTGTCGAATCCGTCACCCGGGAGGTGCTTGAAGAGGCGGCGGAAGAAGCCGGAGAGGCCGCGGCGGCGCCCTGACAAATCAAACGGCCGCCCGCAGGACTTCCTGCAGACGGCCGTTTGAGCCGTGTCCGGAGAGCTTGCGTCACCTTGGAGGAGAGACGCAAGCCCCGCGGATTCAGCGCCAGAGAGGCGCGGCCTCGCCGCGCTTCTCCTCGAGCCACCGGTTCACCGCCTCGGCGCACTGCCGGCCCTCGGCGACGGCGTTCACGACGAGCGACTGACCGCTGCGGCCGTCGCCCGCGGCGAAGACGCCCTCGCAGGCGGTGCGCCAGGCCTGCAGCCCCTCGACGGGGGTCTCGAGGCTCCCGCGCCGGTCGGTCGTGAGGCCGAGCGTATGGACGAGCGTGTGGGTCGGGTGGGCGTAGCCCATGGCGATCAGCACGACGTCCGCGGGAATCGTCTTCCCGGTTCCCTTGACGGGCGTGATCCGTCTCCCCGGGCCCCACTTCACCTCGACGGTCTCCACGGCCTCGAGCTTCGTCTTCCCCTTGAAGGCGGTGGTGCTCGTCGAGAAGAGCCGCACGCAGCCCTCCTCCTGCGAGGTGGAGGTGCGCTTGATGCGGCGCCAGTCGGGCCACTCGCGCATCAGGTCGGCGACTTCGGGGAGTTCGTGGTGGTAATCGAGCTGCGTCACCGACTTGGCGCCGAGGCGGTTCGCCGTGCCGATGCAGTCGCTTGCCGTCTCGCCGCCGCCGATCACCACGACGTTCTTCCCGCGCACGTTGATCGGGTTGGTGCCACCGCCCGCATTGGCGCGGTTCTGGCGATGAGAAAGTCGAGCGCGAAGTGGATTCCGGGGAGCTCGCGCCCCGGGAGCGGCAGGTCGCGGGGCACTTCGGCGCCGACGGCGAGCACCAGGGCGTCGTTCTCCGCGAGGAGCTTCTTCACGGGAACGGTCTCGCCCGACCAGTCGTGAACGCCCTTTTCGAGCTCGGAGCCGCCCTCGCCCGCGACGCGGGTCGAGAGGACGAAGCGCACGCCCTCGCGCA
This sequence comes from Sutterella sp., assembly GCF_052272535.1. Taxonomy (NCBI): domain Bacteria; kingdom Pseudomonadati; phylum Pseudomonadota; class Betaproteobacteria; order Burkholderiales; family Sutterellaceae; genus Sutterella; species Sutterella sp. The sequence goes on from NZ_DAVZJY010000048.1 coordinate 7,029, forward strand.
CGAGCTGATCCAGACGGCGGTCAAGCACCTCCTTGGAGAGCTTGAAGTCGGGGATGCCGTAGCGGAGCAGTCCGCCCGCCTTGTCCATCTTTTCGTAGACCGTAACCGTGTGGCCCGCGCGCGCGAGCTGCTGCGCGCAGGCGAGGCCCGCCGGGCCCGACCCCACGACCGCCACCCGGCAGCCGGTCTTCTCCGCTGCGAGCACCGGATGCACGAGGCCGTGCTCGAAGGCGTGTTCGGCGACCTTGCGCTCCACGGACTTGATGCCGACCGCCTTGCGGTGGAGCCCCAGGGTGCAGCCTTCCTCGCAGAGCGCCGGGCAGATGCGGCCCGTGATCTCGGGGAAGTTGTTCGTGTCGGCGAGCACGTTCCAGGCGCGCTCGTAGTCGCCGTCCGTCACGTACTGCTGAAAGTCGGGCATCACGTTGTGCAGCGGGCACGCGTGCTGGCAGAACGGAATGCCGCAGTCCATGCAGCGCGCGGCCTGACGGTACGCCTCGTCGTCGCTCAGCGTCTCAATGAACTCGTTGAAGTGCTTCAGGCGGATGACGACCGGTTCGTGCTTCGGCTCGATGCGGTCGAATTCGAGAAATCCTCTGTCCAGACCCATTTCAGTTCTCCTCCTCGGCGAGGTTCTCCAGTGCGCTGCGGTATTCGGCCGGGAAGACCTTGGTGAATTTGTTGAGCGAGGCCGTCCAGTCGGTGAGGACTGCGGCGGCGGCGGGGCTGCCCGTCAGGGCTTCGTGGCGCGTGAGGAGGTCCTTGAGGATCTCCTCGTCGGCGCGGCCCATGTGTCGCGGCTCGAGTTCGCCCTGCTCCGCGGCGGACGTAACCCGCGAGAGCGTGAACTTGCCCTTGCTCATGCGGCTCGCGAGCGTGCCCTCCGGATCCCAGACGTAGGCGATGCCGCCCGACATGCCCGCGGCGAAGTTGCGCCCGGTGCGCCCGAGCACCACCACCGTGCCGCCCGTCATGTATTCGCAGCCGTGGTCGCCGCAGCCTTCAACGACCGCCGAAGCGCCGGAATTCCTCACCGCAAAGCGTTCACCCGCGACGCCCGAGAGGAACACTTCGCCCGAGGTGGCGCCGTAGAGGCAGGCGTTGCCCGCGATCACGTTTTCATTCGGCGCCCCGTCGAAGAGCGGGCTCTTCTTCACGGCGATGGAGCCCCCGGAGAGCCCCTTGCCCACGTAGTCGTTTGCGCCCCCCGTGAGGCGAAGCGCAAAGCCTTCGCCGAGGAACGCGCCGAAGCTCTGCCCGGCGATGCCCGAGAGTTCGAACGTGATGAAGCCCGCATCGAGGGCGCGCGTCTTCTCCTGCGCGGCGACGCCCGAGAGGAGCGCACCCACCGAGCGGTCGGTGTTGCCGACCGTGGTCTCGATGAGGAGGGACTTGCCCGAGGCGAGCGCTTCGCGCAGATCCGGGAGGTACTTCATGTCGAAGGCCTTCTCGAGATCGTGCTCCTGCGGTTCACACGAGAAGAGCGGCGTCTGGTCGGGGCTCTCCACCCGGTGGAGGATGCGCTCGAGCGAGAGGCTCTTCGCCTTTTCGCCCTGCGCCTTCTCGGACTTCATCAGGAGTTCGGTGTGGCCGATCAGGTTCTCGAACTTCCTCACGCCCAATTCCGCCATGATCTCGCGCACTTCACGCGCGACGAAGTGAAAGTAGTTCTCAACGTGCTCGGGGCGGCCGACGAACTGCCGGCGCAGCGCCGGATCCTGCGTGGCGATGCCCGCCGGGCACGTGTTCTTCTGGCACTTCCTCATCATGAGGCAGCCCATGGCGACCAAGGGCGAGGTGCCGAAGCCGAATTCATCGGCGCCGAGAATGGCGCCCACCACGACGTCGCGGCCGGTCTTGATCTGCCCGTCCACCTGGAGCCGCACGCGCCCGCGGAGGTCGTTCATCACGAGCGTCTGCTCGACGTCGGCCAAGCCGATCTCCCAGGCCGAACCCGCATGCTTGACGGAGTTTGCGGGCGCGGCGCCCGTACCACCGTCGTGGCCCGAGACCACGATGTGGTCGGCCTTGCACTTCGCGACGCCCGCCGCGACCGTGCCGATGCCGACCTGGGCGACGAGCTTCACGCCCACGCCCGCGCGGACGTTCGCGTACTTGAGGTCAAGGATCAGCTGCGCGAGGTCCTCGATCGAGTAGATGTCGTGGTGGGGCGGGGGCGACACGAGGCCGATGCCCGGGAGCGAGTGGCGCAGCATGCCGATGTACTTCGAGACCTTGTGGCCCGGGAGCTGGCCGCCTTCGCCCGGCTTCGCGCCCTGCGCCATCTTGATCTGGATGAGGTCGGCGTTGGCTAGGTAGTCCGTCGTGACGCCGAAGCGGCCCGATGCGACCTGGCGGGTCTTCGAGCGCAGGCTGTCGCCCGCGCGCAGCGGGTAGTCCACCTCGACGTCCTCGCCCATCACGGCCTTCAGGGTCGTCGCCTTCGCGACAACGCCGTTGCGCCGCGGATCCTCGCCGCCTTCGCCGGAATTGCTCATCGCGCCCATGCGGTTCATGGCGACCGCCATCGTGACGTGGGCCTCCGTCGAAATGGCGCCCATCGACATCGCCGCGGTAGCGAAGCGCCGGATGATCGACTCCTCGCTCTCGACTTCGTCGAGGGGCACGGGTTCGCCCTGGCGGAATTCAAAGAGCCCGCGGATCGTCATCAGACGCCGGCTCTGGTCGTTGATCAGGCGGGCGTACTTCGCGTACTCGTCCCAGCTCTTCTCGCGCACGGCGCGCTGCAGGTGCACGACCGCCTCGGGCGTCCAGAGGTGGCCCTCCCCGCCCTCGCGGTACATGTAGACGCCCCCGGCGGGGAGCGTCGGCTTCTTCGCCTTCAGGTCCTCGAAGGCACGGCGGTGGATCGCCACCGCCTCGCCCATGACCTCGAAGAGCCCGAGGCCCTCGATCGGGCTCGGCGTGTTGGTGAAGTACTTGTCGACGAACGTCTGCTTGAGGCCGATCGCCTCGAAGATCTGCGCGCCGATGTAGGACATGTAGGTCGAGATGCCCATGCGCGCCATGATCTTGTAGAGACCCTTGTCGATCGCGTGGACGTAGTTCTCGAGGTACTTCACGCGCTCCTCCTCGGTTTTGCCGAGCTCGGCGACGAGCTTGAGCGCGAGGTAGGGGTGCACGGCCTCGGCACCGAAGCCGCCGAGGGTTGCGAAGTCGTGGACCGAGCGCGCGGAGCCCGTCTCCACGACGAGGCCCGTGCTCGTGCGCAGCCCGTGCTCGACCAAGCACTGGTGCACGGTCGAGGTGGCGAGAAGCGCCGGGATCGCGACGCGGTCGCGGGCGACGCGGCGGTCCGTGAGGATGAGGATGTTGATGCCGCCCTTCACCGCGTCGATCGCCGCGGCGCGGATGCTCGCCAGGCGCGCCTCGACGCCGTCGCGCCCCCAGGAGAGCGGATAGGTGATGTCGATCTCCTTCGAGTGGAACTTGTCGTCCGTGAAACGGCTGATCGAGCGGATGCGCTCCATCTGCGCGCTCGTGAGGACGGGCTGCTCGACCTCAAGACGCACGGGCGGGTTGATCGCCATGATGTCGAGGAGATCCGGGCGCGGGCCGATGAAGCTGATGAGCGAGGTCACCATCTCCTCGCGGATCGGGTCGATCGGGGGGTTCGTCACCTGCGCGAAGAGCTGCCGGAAGTAGTCGTAGAGCATCTGCGGACGCTCGGAGAGGCAGGCCAAGGGGGCGTCGTTGCCCATCGACATCACCGGGTCCTGGCCCTGGAAGGCCATGGCCTTCAGAATGCGCTGCAGGTCTTCGCGGCTGTAGCCGAAGACGCGCATGAGCTCGTTGGGCGTGAGGCTGTGCTTCACCGCCTCGGGCGTCTCGCGGATGTCGTCGATGCGGATGCGGATCTTGTCGATCCACTCCTGATAGGGGTGCTGGGTGGCGAGCGCGGTCTTGAGCTCCTCGTTCTCGATGATGCGGCCCTGCTCCATGTCGATCAAGAGAATGCGGCCGGGCTCGAGCCTCCAGCGGCGGCGGATGCGGGATTCGTCGATCTTCACGGCGCCCGATTCCGAAGCCATCACGACGAGGTCGTCCTTCGTCTCGAGGTAGCGCGCCGGACGCAGGCCGTTGCGGTCGAGAATGGCGCCCACCTGGCGGCCGTTCGTGAAGGCGACCGCGGCCGGGCCGTCCCAGGGCTCCATCATCGCTGCGTTGTACTCGTAGAGCGCACGCAGCTTCGGATCCATCGTCGTGTTCTTCTCCCACGCCTCGGGGATGAGCATCATCGCGGCCTGCGCGAGCGGGTAGCCGCCCATCGTGAGGAACTCAAAGGCGTTGTCGAAGCTCGCCGAGTCGGACTGCCCCTGGAAGATGAGGGGCCAGACCTTGTCGAGGTCCTTGCCGAGAACGGGCGAGGAGATGTGCTTTTCGCGCGCGAGGATCCAGTTGAAGTTGCCGCGCAGCGTGTTGATTTCGCCGTTGTGGGCGATCATGCGGAAGGGGTGCGCGAGCTGCCACTGCGGGAAGGTGTTCGTGGAGAAGCGCTGGTGGATCATCGCGACCGCGGACGTGCAGCGCGCGTCCTGAAGGTCACGGTAGTAGACGCCCACCTGCGAGGCGAGGAGCTGCCCCTTGTAGACGACGGTCCTCGCCGAACACGAGCAGATGTAGAACTCCTTGCAGTGCTTGAGCCTGAGGTTTGCGATGGCGATGGAGCTGCGCTTGCGGATGATGTAGAGCTTCCTCTCCAGGGCGTCCGTGACGAGCACGTCCGGGCTGTGGCCGATGAAGATCTGCCGTATCACCGGCTCCTTCTCGCGCACGACGGGCGACATCGGCATGTCGCGGTCGGTCGGGACGTCGCGCCAGCCGAGGATCACCTGGCCCTCGGCGAGGACGGCGCGTTCGATCTCCTCCTGGCACGCATGGCGCGAGGCCTCCTCGCGCGGGAGAAACACCATCCCGACGCCGTATTCGCCGGCGGGCGGAAGCTTCACGCCGTGGCTCATCATGTCGTCGCGGTAGAGCTGGTCGGGGATCTGAATCAGGATGCCCGCACCGTCGCCCTGAAGGGGGTCCGCGCCCACTGCGCCGCGGTGGCGCAGGTTCTTGAGCACCTCGAGCGCCTGGCTCACGATGCTGTGGCTCTTCACGCCCTTGATGTGCGCGATGAAGCCGACGCCGCAGGCGTCGTGCTCATATTCGCTGCGGTACAAGCCGCCGGAATTCGTCATGTTCTTCTCACCTGGAGCGCAGACGCGAAGCGCGCGGCCGAAGCGAGCCGGCTCTTCTCAGGGGAGGAGCCGGCGTGTGCGGCGGACGCGGGGTCGCCTGATGCGCCCACATGCGTGTCCGCTCCTCCCGGAGGGCCTTCCTTGCCGTCCCCTTCCGAGGGGGGAGCGGCCGGGGCCGGAATGATTTCGGCCGGGCTGGCGGACGGTTTTTCTTGATGCTCGCCTGCGGGGTTGGGGCCGGGAGCACGGGGCGGCCCTCCGCCGAAGGATCACGCTGGGAGGACGGCGCGGGTCCGTCGTGGTCTGCGCGTGCCTCAAACGGGGGCATGACTTAAGCATGCTTGATGCGCCGGCTCGTCAATTGGGGTTGCCGCGGGTAGAACGGCGGGCCCCTCTTGATCGAAGTCAGAAGTCCGCAAATCGGGAGTTTGCACCCTTAAGCAGAACGCCCTAGAGCCCGCGGTGCGCGGGAGCATACGTGTGAAAAAGCGCGCGCCCCGCGGATT
>NZ_DAVZJY010000049.1:0-12110 GCF_052272535.1 Sutterella sp.
TTTATGCGTTGGATCCGCGGCTTGCTGCGGACGCGGCTACCGCCCGCAGCAAGGAGCGGGATCAGGATTCCGACACCGGCCGCACGGCACGCTCGAACCACGCGCGGCAGCGCGCAGAGACGAGGGGTGCGAGCTTCTCGACGCGCTCGGCGTTGAAGCGGTTGAGCTCGTCGGCGAGGGGCCCGAAGGGCGCGGGCAGCGCCCGCGTGTCGATCGGCATCATTGTGAGCGCACGGAAGCGCAGGAACTCCCCGAACTCCGTCTTCACGTCCTCCTCGCAGACCATGAGGTTCTCCACGCGCACGCCCCAGCGGCCCGTCCGATAGAGGCCCGGCTCGTCGGAGAGGACGTTGCCGGGAGCAAGCGGCACGGGCTTGGCGCGCGGCGAAATGGTGACGGGGCCCTCGTGCACGTTGAGGACGTACCCGACGCCGTGGCCCGTTCCGTGCCCGAAGTCGAGCCCCTTCTCCCAGAGATCAATGCGCGCGGCGAGGTCGATCCCCGCACCGGTGGCGCCGCGCGGGAAGCGCAGCCGCAGGAGGCGGAGCATCGCGCGGGTGACGAGCCCCACGTCGGCCTTCATCTCCTCGGTGGGCTCGCCCACGGGCGTCATGCGCGTGATGTCGGTCGTGCCGCATTCATACTGGCCGCCCGAGTCGATGAGCAAGAGCCCGTCGCCCTCGAGCCGCGCCCCGCCGTCCGCCGGGACGGCGTAGTGCGGCAGCGCCCCGTTGGGGCCGAAGGCGCTGATCGTCGGGAAGCTTTCGTCGAAGAAGTCCCGGCCCTTCGCGCGCCAGGCGTGAAGCATCGCCGCGGCGTCGCCCTCGGTCGTGGGGACACCCGCGGCGAGCCGTTCGTCGAGCTCGGCGTAGAACTCCGCGAGCGCCACGGCGTCCTCGAGCATCGCCTCATCGATCGCCGCAATCTCCGCGGAGGTCTTCACGCACTTGAGCATCAGCACGGGCGAAGGTCCGGTGACGGTGTGCTCGGCCGGAACGAGGCGCGCGATCGCCGCATTCGTGTGTTCGGGGTCGTAGAGCACGGCGCCCGAACGGGCGGCGTCGTAGACCGCCTCGGGGAGCGCTTCGGGGGGCGCCGTGCGCACGCCGTCGGTGAGGAGCGCCGCCTCAACGCCCGGCTCGAGGCGCGCGGCGTCCACAAAGAGCGCCGCATCCTTGAGCCCGACCAAAAGCGTCGCCGTGAAGACGGGGTTGCAGGGCACGTCCGCGCCGCGCAGATTCGTGGTCCAGGCGACGTCGTCGAGCGCATTGAGGATGACCGCGCCGGCCCCGGCCTTCTCAAGCGCTGCGCGCACGGCCGCGAGCTTCTCCCCGCGGCAGCGGCACGGGCGCTTCATCTCCCGCACGCGGGAGAGAGAAGGCGCGGGGCGATCGGGCCAGAGGCGCGCGACGTCGGGCGCCTCTTCGCGGAAGTCGAGGCCCCGGACGGCGAAGCGCACGGCGAAGTCCTCGGCGGCGGTCGCAGAGATGAGCTCGGGGTCGGCGCCGACCACGCCCGACGAAAGGCGGGCGGCGAACCAGTCGACGATCGTCTGCTGCAGACCGGCGGTGAGCTTCACGAGCTCAATCTCTTTGGGGAGCTGCCGCGCGGCCTGCTCCCAGTAGCGGCTGTCGGCCACCAGGGCGGCGGCGTCCGCGGTGACGAGCAGCGTGCCGGCGCTGCCGGTGAAGCCCGAAAGCGCTTCTCGCAGCTTCCAGGCGTCGGGAACGTATTCGGAAAGATGCGGGTCGGCGGTCGGGACGATCAGTCCCGCGAGACCCAGCGCCGCCGTTTCCCGGCGGCAGCGCGCGAGGCGCTCGAGCGCCTCCAGCTGCTTCAACATTCAGGCACTCCTTTGCGGCGTCCGCCCGCGGCGGGCGGACCCGGCGGATGGTTGGGTGGACGGTCAGAAGAGCTTTCTGATCACCACGGTGACGGGAAAGCCCACGTGCTTTTCGCTCTCGACGTCTTCGCCGATGTCGAGCGAGACGACGCGCCAGCCGGCGTCGCGCAACTCGTCGAGCCGCGCCGAAACGCCAAGGTCCGCGCACGCGAATGGCATCTCCTTCACGCGCGAGAGCACCGTCACGGGCCGTTCGGTCGTGCAGGTGGTCTCCGAGTGGTAGGGCGCGTCGAGAAGCGGATCCCGCCCGCTCGGCGCCGCAGCTCCCTCCGTGCCGGTGCCGGACGCTCCGCCGCCCTGACGGGCGGACTGCGGTGCGGCGCAGCCCGCGGCGAGCGCCGCGGCGGCGGCAAGGGCGAGAAGTGCGCGGACGGTTCGTTTCTGCATGAAGCTTTCCTTCCTTGAGAAGAGCTTCGATTCTACGACCTCGACGCTCACTCGCCGCGGGGCTTCTTCTGGAACTTGGAGCGACCGCGCGGCGCGCCGCCCCGGTCACCGCCGCCGTGGCCGCCGGACTTTCTGAACTTCTGGAACTTGCGCCCGCCCGAAGGCTTCACCTTGTTGTCGGGCTGGCTGCTGCCGAAGATCGTGCGCGGCGCCTCAAATCCGGACTCCCCGGGCATCGTCTGCGCGAAGGAGAGCGTCTGCGGACGGTCGGCCGCATAGGCCTCGGCCGTCTGCCAGGGCATCGCCGCGGCCGCGGCGCGCTTCGGGCGGTAGTGGATGGAGTTGCCGAAGTTGTCGTCGGCGCCGCCCTCGTCGCTGAAGCCGCGCTCGAAGGGCGCCTCTGCGTCGCCCGTCTTGCGGGCGCGGCGGTCCTTGTCGCGATGGCGCCGCCCCTTCTGCTGACCCTGCTGGTTCTGCTGATCGCGCCGGCGCTTCTGCTTTCCGCCCGCCGGACGCGTTTCGGCGCCGGGGGCGGCCTCTCCGGCCGTCTGTGGTGCGGCGGCCGTCCCCTCAGGGACGCCCTCGGGCATCCGGGGCGCCTCGACGGGCGCGGCAGCCGCAGCCGCAGCTGGAGCGGGGGCGGCGGCCTGCACGGGCGTCTCCTCACCCTCCTGGCGCTGCTTGCGGCGCTTGTTGTAGGGCGTGCGCAGCGACCCGCCCTTCTTCTGCGCGTTGCGCTGTTTGCGGTTCTGCTTCTGCGCGGGCTTCGGACGGCGCTCCTCTCCGGAGACGGGGAGCGACCCCTCGCCGGGCACGGTGAGCGCCTCGGCCGCGTAGTCCTCCGCGAGGAACGCGGGCTGAAGGTCCTTCTCCCGGGAGCGCTGCTGCTTCTGGTGCTGCTTGTTCTTCGCGCCCTTCTGGAAGTTCTTCTTCTGGCGGCGGCGTTCGCCGTCCTTTTCGCCGCGGCGGCCCGAAGGCTGAGCCGCGAGGATGCCCTCCTGCTCGGCGGGCATGGCGTCGCCCGCACGGCGCTTGGGCCGGCGGATGGTGCCGCGGCGGCCGACCATCTGGTGCGTGAGGCGCTCGCCGCCCTTCATTTCGCGGCGCATGCGCTCCTGCGCGGCGCGCAGCTCCACGGTGTTCGAGGAAAGCGGCTCCGTGATCGTCACGACGGGCTCGTCCTTCTCCTTGCGGGGCACGTAGCCCGAACGGATGGTGAGCGTGCGGCGATGCGGCGCTTCGTCGCCGGCATCCCCGGCATCCTCGTCGTGCTCATGGCCGTACGCCTCCTCATCATCGGCGTACTCACCGTCGTCCTCGAAGTCGTCCTCCTCGAACTCCTCGTCTTCGCCGGCGTCGTCCCATTCGGCGTCGTCGTCATCGAACGCTTCGTCCTCGGGGAGCTCGTCCTCGTCTTCGTATTCGTCTTCGTATTGAGCGCCGTCGTCTTCGAAGGCCTCTTCGTTTTCGTGCGCGGCCGCGTCATCCTCTGAGGAGGCGCCGGAAGCTTCCCGCGCGTCGTCCTCGCCGACTCCGGCGGCAGCCTCTTCTTCGGCCTTTTCCCCGGCCTCTTCTCCGGCCTCCGGGCCGGCTTCTTCAGCGCGCTCAACGGGCGCTTGGCAAGGCGCCTCGACGGAGGTCTCGTCGGGCGCGGCTTCAGGCGCCTCCTCCCCGGCCGTGGGAGCGGCGGGCGTCTGCGCTTCGGGCGGGCGCGGCGTTTCCGGCGCCCGAGCGTCCTCATCAGGAGCGCACGGGGCGGGTTCGGCCGCCGCTTCGGCGGGTTCTCGTGGTTCGGCCGCCGCGGAAGCGAGGGCGGGGACGGGCGCGGAGGCGGGCGCGTTCACGCCGTCGACCATCTTGAACAGGTCTAGATGGTCCGCATCCTGCGGCTCCGTGGCCGGCGCTTCAGACTCGGCCTCCGGGGCGCCCGCGGCGGACTCCGCTCCAAGCTCGACCACGCGGCCATCGCCTTTGAGCTGCGCCTCCCAGACGATGTCGGTGAGATCGAAGACGGCGTCCGAAAGTCCTTCGGCGGCCGAGTCAACGTCTCCGGATTCGTCCGCCTGAGCGCTCCCGGCCGCTTCGTCGGCCGGCTTCAGGGCGCCGGCCTCTTCGAGGAACGTCCAGGGCGTCTTCACGCTGACGGGCGTCCCCTTGGGAGAGGCCGGACACGCCTCGGCGGGCTGAGCCGCGTCGTCCTGCGCCTCAGCGGAACAGCTCTTCCCGCGGGCGGGCAGAGGCGGCAGTCCGACCTGGCTGCGCGCATGATTCAGCGCCCTCACGCAGCGGTTTTCGTACCCCTCGAGCGTCTCGAGCGCGCTCGGGATGATCTCATTCTGCCCCCCGGTGCAGTCGAGGAGCCTCCAGGAGCTCGGCCGGATCTGCGTGCGCAGGCAGTTCCACTCCCTGTACTGGTTCTCGAGGCAGAGGGTGAGGGCGAAGCCGCACCAAGGACGGCGCTTCGTCGGCTCGAACCAGGCGAGCGCCGCGGCGCTTTCATATTCGCCGGCATCCTCGGGAATCGCGTGGAAGACCACCACGTCGAACATCCCCTGCGGGAAGGTCTTCGCCGCCTGCTCGAGGTCGGCCACGGCGCAATGGGCGCCCATCAGCTCCATGTTCTTTTCGACGACGCCGGCGGCGTCGCGTTTGCGGACGGCTACGGCGGGCACGTCCGCAGCGTTGAGCATTTCAGCGATCTTCGAGACGCGGCGGTTCACGGTGAGCACGAGCACGCGCACTTCGCGCGGGAATTGAGCCACACGCTCGCAGAGCGTCAGGGTGCGCTCGTTGTGCCGCACGAGGTCGAAGCGCTCCAGGAGCCTCGGCGCGCCATAGCGTCCGAAGGCGCGGAGGATCTTCGTGTTCGGGAAGCGGCTCTTCACGCGCTTCTCACAGCGCTTCTGGATCTCGTCGGAGAGGAAGAACAACCGCTCCACGGCCGACTTGGGCAGCCGCTTGAGGACCTTCTCGAGCCTCGGCAGGCCCATTGCCGTGTCAAAGACCTCCATTGCGCAGAAGACGCCGACCATCTCGACGCCGTCAAGGTCGAGCTTGAAGCGGTCGCACGCCCAGTCGATGAAGTTGGCCCGTCCAAGGATCAGGTCCACGCCGAGGATGCTGCGCTGCGCGCGGGCGATGTCGCCGCCCTCGCCGAGGACGAGCGCGCTCAAGTGGGTCCCGGCAGTAAGCGCTTCAAAACGCGCGCACAGCGCCACGGCCTCCGCGTCGGTCTCGGTGATGATCAAGGCCCGGGGCCGGCGGTTCGGGTCGAGCGGCCTGCCCGCGCTGCCCGCGTAGAGCTTCGCGGCGATCCCGAGCAGGGCGGCCGAGCGCTTGCCCGACCCCCTGTGCGCTTCGAGAATGAAGGATTCGTCGCGGGCAATGGACATCAGGATCTGGTCCTGCGCGGACGTCGTCTCCTTCCAACCGAACACACTGATCCGGCGCAAAAGGACTTCGGGCAGCTGATGGGTCGAGAAGTTCACGTTCTTTCCAGCATGAATGGACGTTCCGCCTTCGGCATGCGTCGTGCACGGACGGCCCGGATGCGGCGCGCCTCATGGGGCGCGGCGGACGGAGCGGCGGAACCCGGCTGCGGGCGCGCAACGGTGCGCACGGCCGGAAATTTGAATTGGGGCAACGTAGGCCGGCTGCATCCGCAGCCGCTTTCCGGAGCGCTTGCGGCTCCGGAGGGCCGGGCGGTGGTACGCCGCCCGGACAAGGGAAGGACCGGGACGGGAGGCGGGCGCAGCCGCGCCCTTGAATCATCAGAGGGACAACCTGCACTCCGCGTGGGCGTCTCCGAACGGAGCCTGAATTCTCCGGCGCGAAAGGGGAGTCGCCCCGTCTGCGGTCTTCGCAGGCCGGATTTTAGCAAACGGCGCCGGCGCCCGAGCACCTTTGGAAACCGCCCCTGCGGGCCCGGTATGATGCTGCAGGACGGCCGCGGCAGCGGCCTCCTCCGCACGACAAACCCACTTTCAAAAAGAGAAGCATCATGGCCCTCAAGGAACTCATCATCGAAGATCTCGTCCCCGGCGAAGGCGCCGCCGTCAAGTCCGGCGACCACGTGAGCGTCCACTACACCGGCAGCCTCGAGGACGGCACCGTCTTCGACTCGAGCGAAGGCCGCGGCCCGCTCGACTTCACCTGCGGCGTCGGACTCGTGATCCCCGGTTGGGATCAGGGCCTCATCGGCCTCAAGAAGGGCGGCAAGCGCCGCCTCTCGATTCCCGCCCGCCTCGCCTACGGCGAAATGGGCTATCCGGGCGTGATTCCGCCCAACGCGGACCTCTACTTCGACGTCGAACTCGTCGACATCCGCTGAGCGAGCACGGGTGCGGGAGCGCCGTAGAGGGCGAGAAGCTCCGCGGCCTCGCACACCGGCAGCCCCATGATCGCGGTGTAGCTGCCGCGGATCGTGCGCACGAAGAGCCCCGCCAGTCCCTGGATGCCGTAGCCGCCCGCCTTGTCGTAGGGCTCGTCGGTCGAGGCGTAGGCGCGGATCTCCGCTTCGCTCAAAGGGCGCATCTCCACTTCGGACGCCACCGAGACCGTGCGGTAGTCGTCCTTGGAACGGCCGACGGCGACCACCGTGCGCACCTCGTTCGCACGGCCCGAGAGCGCCCGCAGGAAGGCCTCGGCCTCCGCGCGGTCGCGGGGTTTGCCGAGCACGCGCCCGTCGATGCTCACCACCGTGTCGGCGGCGAGCACCGGCAGGCCGCTCACCGCGGCGCCGAGCTCGTCGCGCGCGGCGATGCCGTCCATGAGCTTCGTCACCGCGGTGCGGTGCACGTACTCGGCGGGCGTCTCGCCGGCGAGCTCCTCCTCGTCGCCCGCGAACCATCCGCGCGGCTCCGAGGGGTCCGAGAGCACCGTGATCTCCCAGCCGTAGAGGCCGAGGAGTTCGCGGCGGCGCGGGCTTTTGCTCGCGAGACAGATGCGGTTCGACATGGCCGTTCTCCCGGAAAGTGCGCGCCCTTCAGCTCAGGCGCGGTGATAGGGGTGCCCGGCCTCAATCGACCAGGCGCGGTAGATCTGCTCGGCGAGGAGCACGCGCGCGAGAGCATGCGGCAGCGTCATCGCCGAGAGGCGCATCGTGCGGTGCGCGCGCTCCTTCACGGCGGGCGAGAGCCCGTCGGGACCGCCGATCACGAAGACGATGCGGTCGCCCTCCATGCGCCATTCGGCGAGCGCCCGGGCGAACTCCACCGTCGTGAAGTCGCGGCCGTGCTCGTCGAGCACGACCACGAAGTCGCCCGGCTCGAGCGCGGCGAGGATCCGCTCGCCCTCGAGCGCCATCAGGCGCGCGGGCGTCTGCCCCGCCCGGGGCTCGGTGCGGATCTCCTTCAGCTCGACCGGCCAGGTGCGCGGGAAGCGCGCGAGATACCCCCGCACGGCGTCCTGCGCCCAGTCGGCGATGTGCTGCCCGACGGCGAGAATGCGGATGCGCATTTATTCGGCGTCCGGCTGCGGATCGTGCGGACGATGGGGCATCAGGCGCGAGCCGCACTCGGCCTGCGCCTCAAGGAACACCTCCTTGCCACCCCAGATCTCCTCGAGGTTGTAGTAGTCGCGCACGTTGGGCTGGAGCGCGTGCACGACGACCGTGCCGAGGTCGACGAGGACCCACTCGCCCGTGTCTTCGCCCTCCATGCCGAGGACGTCGCCGCCGGCCTGCTTGACGGCCGAGGAGACGGAGAAGGCGAGCGCGCGGGTCTGGCGGCCCGACGTGCCCGAGGCGATGATCACGCGCTCGAACTGGTCGGTGAGCGCTTCGGTGTTGAAGATCTTGATGTCCTTCGCCTTGACGTCCTCAAGGGCGTTGACGGCGATCGAAACGAGTTCGTTGAGTTCCATGGTTGTTCCGGAAGAGATGCGTATGGATTGAGGGGCGGCCGGAGGCGGCGGGCGCCCGCGCTCCGGGTCTCGCCGGAGCCGAGGGGCGCCGCCGGAGGCGGCCCGGGATGAATTTGTTTTTTGGGCGGCGCCCTCAGTGCGCGCCGTAGAGGCCCCGGCTGCGGATGTAGTCCGCCACGGCGACGGGCAGCCACCCGTCGAGGGCGCGCATCGCGTCGGCGAAGGGCTCGGTGCGCACGCGCCGGCGGATCTCCGTGGCGCTCGCCTCGTGCGGCGCCATGTCGAAGAAGGCGACGGCGCCCGAAGGCGAATCGAGGAGCGCGCCGGCCGCACGCATGTGAGGCGCGGCCCACGCCTCAACCTCGGCCGAAGCCGAGAGCGGCCCGCCCGCGCGGCGGCAGACCGCGAGGTCCGCATAGTCGGTGAGTTCGCGCCAGCGCCGCCAGGTGTGAAGGTTGCGCCACTGATCGCCGCCGAGAATGAGCACGAGCGGAATCGACGGCCCCATGCGGCGCCGCAGCCCCGCGAGGGTGTCGATCGTGTACGTGGGGCCGAGCCGCATGAGCTCGACCGTCTCCACGCCGAAGCCCGCCATTTTATCCAAAGCGAGCTCGAGCATGGCGAGCCGCGCCTCGGCCGGACTCACGAGGTCCTTCTGCCAGGGGCGGCCGGCCGGAAGAAAGTCCACGCGGGCGAGCCCGAGCGCCTCGCGCGCGGCACGCGCGATGGCGAGGTGTCCTTCGTGAACCGGATCAAAGGTGCCTCCGAGGAGACCGATGCCGCGGGGAATCATCGCTTCGCCTCCGTCCGCTCAGGGGTTGCGCACGAGCGAGACGAAGGCGCGCTTCACGCGGCCCGCCTCAAATTCGACGCCGAGCCAGTTGAGCTCGAGCTCCTGCAGGCCCCGGGCGTTCTTCAGAAAGCGCTGGCTGAACCAGAAGCGCCACCCGAAGCCGTCGTCGTAGGAGGCCGGTCCGAGGTGCTCGGCGACCTCCGCCTCGGTCATGCCGAGGCCGATGCGGCCGAGCCGGACGGGGAGCTCCCGCGCGGCGAGCCGTCCGCAGGAGCGCGGCGCCGCTTCGGTCCATTCGAGCTGCGCCTCGGTGAGCGCCTCCGAGCCCGTGGCGATCAGCCAGAGAATGACGGGGCGTCCACCCTCGGTGCCCGTGAGGCACGCGTAGTCGCGGGCGAAGTCGCCCGCGCCTTCGCGCAGGTGCGCGGCCTCGTGCCGCGCGGCGATGGGCGCGAGGCGCGCCTCGCCCAGCATGCTCTTCGAGCCGCCGGTCTGCACGAAGCCGCCCGGCGGCTCGGCGAGGGTCGCCGGCGCGTCAAGGAGCGTCGAGGGGTAGCCGAAGGGTTCGGGGAGATCTCCTGCACCGCCCGCGGCCGCAAAAGCGGCCGAAATTGCGGCGGCGCAGAGTGTGAAGATGCGTGGATGGTTCAAGCAGTTCTGCATGCTTGAACCATACCATCAACTCAGCCCGGCGCGGCTCCCCCGGAGGAGGAGGAGCACGGACCGGACCGCCGGGATCAGCGGCCGACGGCGCGCCAGCCGATGTCCGAGCGCATCTGCATGCCGTCAAAGTGCACGCCGCGCGCGAGGGCGTAGGCCGTTTCCTGAGCGGCCTTGAGCGGCGCGCCGAGGCCCACCGCGCAGAGCACGCGCCCGCCCGAGACGACCGTGCGGCCTTCGGCGTCAAGCTTGGTGCCCGCGTGGAAGACGCGCGCGTCGGGCGTGTTCTCAGGGAGGCGGTCGATCACGGCGCCCTTTTCGGGGGCCTGCGGATAGCCGCGCGCGGCGATCACGACGCCGAGGGCGCTGCGCTCGTCCCAGTCGATCTTCGCCTCGTCGAGGCGGCCGGCAATAGCGGCCTCAACCGTTTCGGAGAAGTCGCTCTTGATGCGCATCATGATCGGCTGCGTCTCCGGGTCGCCCATGCGGCAGTTGAACTCAAGCGTCTTCACGTCGGCCGTGCCGTCCGCGCGGCGCTTGATCATCAGGCCCGCATAGAGGAAGCCCGTGTAGCGCACGCCTTCCTTCGCCATCCCCGCGACGGTCGGGAGGATGATCTCGCGCATCACCTGCTCGTGGATCTCCGGGGTCACCACCGGGGCGGGCGAATAGGCGCCCATGCCGCCCGTGTTGGGGCCGCGGTCGGCGTCAAGCAGGCGCTTGTGGTCCTGGCTCGTCGCGAGCGGCAGCACGTGCTCGCCGTCCACCATCACGATGAAGGAGGCCTCCTCGCCCTCGAGGAAGTCCTCGATCACGACGCGCGCGCCCGCGGCGCCGAACTGGTGGCCTTCGAGCATCGAGTCAATGGCGGCGAGCGCCTCCTCGACGGTCATCGCGACGACGACGCCCTTGCCCGCGGCGAGGCCGTCGGCCTTGATCACGATCGGAGCGCCCTTCTTCTCGACGTAGGCGCGGGCCGCGGCTGGATCCGTGAAGGTCTCGTACTCGGCGGTCGGGATCGCGTGGCGCTTCATGAAGGCCTTGGCGAAGTCCTTGGAGCTCTCGAGCTGCGCGGCGGCCTTCTCCGGCCCGAAAATGCCGAGGCCGGCGCGGCGGAATTCGTCCACGACGCCCGCGGCGAGAGGCGCCTCGGGGCCGACCACGGTGAAGGCGACGCCTTCGCGCTTGACGAACTCAACGAGCTCTTCGTTCTTAGTGAGCGCGACGTTCTCGAGCTTTTCCGTCTGCGCCGTGCCGGCGTTGCCCGGGGCGACGTAGACCTTTTCAACGCGCGGACTCTGCGCAAGACGCCAGGCGAGCGCGTGTTCGCGGCCGCCGCTGCCGATCACCAGAAGCTTCATTCTCATTTCTCCAGGGACAAGGGAAGGGAGGACGACACGCTGATGGGCGCGTCCTCAGTTCAAATTTTCTCAGAAATCAGGTATCAGAACGGCCGGGAGATCGCTCAACCCGGCCGTTTTCGCTTTTTGGGGGGACCACCGGTCCCTCCGGAAATCGCTTTTGGCTTACTCCTCGTCGGCGAGTTCGTACTCGGCGGAGGTGTAGACCTGCTGGACGTCGTCGAGATCCTCGAGCGCGTCGATGAGGCGCTGCATGCGCGCGGCCTCGTCGCCCTCGAGATGCATCTCGTTGAGGGCCTTCCAGGTGATTTCGGCCACTTCGGGCTTCATGCCGTGGGCTTCGAAGGCCTTGGAGACGTCGTCGAACGCTTCGGGAGCGCAGGTGACTTCGATCGAGCCGTCTTCATCGGCGACGACGTCGTCGGCGCCCGCCTCAAGGGCGACTTCCATCGCCTGGTCTTCGGTCACGACGCCCGGGGCGAAGAGAAAGACGCCGACGTGCTTGAACTGGAAGGAGACCGAGCCCTCGGTGCCGAGGTTGCCGCCGTTCTTCGAGAGGATGTGGCGGACGTCGGCCACCGTGCGCACGCGGTTGTCCGTCGTGCAGTCGATGATCAGGGCGGCACCGCCCACGCCGTAGCCTTCGTAGCGGACGTCTTCGTAGGAGACGCCTTCGAGCTGGCCGGTGCCCTTCAGAATGGCGTTCTGGATCGTGTCCTTAGGCACATTGCCGGCGCGCGCCTTGATGAGCGCGAGGCGCAGACGGGAGTTCGACTCCGGCTCGCCGCCGCCCATGCGCGCGGCGACGATGATCTCGCGGACGAGCTTCGTCCACAGATTGGAGCGCTTCGCATCCTGACGGCCCTTGCGGTGCTGAATATTGGCCCACTTGGAATGACCCGACATGTTGTTTCAACCTCTAGAGGAATGGGGGGAGCTTTGACTTTGAGACTCGGCTGCGCGGAGCGCGGAGCGCTGAGCCCGCGCCGGCAGCAGGCGCGGGGGGAGGCGCGCTTCTTCGGGCGCCCTCCGGCCGTGCGGCCCCGGCAGATGGAAAACTGGACGGGAGGCGCCCCGCGGGGCGGCTCCGCCGCGTCACGGCCGGCAGTCGGCCGGGCGCGGGAAAACGCGTATTTTAGTGCAT
>NZ_DAVZJY010000050.1:0-11898 GCF_052272535.1 Sutterella sp.
ACGCGTAAGGACTCAGTAGGGAATCTCCGTCCTTCAGGGCGGAGAGGATGTCAAGTTGCGGCGTCCCCGGCCTCTTCGACGGGCGGCACCCAGGCCGAGAGCGCCTCGCAGAAGGCGGTGGGGGTCGGTGCGGCGATGAGCCGGGCGCGCGCGTCGGCGTCCGAGAGGAGCGCCGCGGTCGCGCGCAGCAGTCCGAGGTGCGCCTCGGGGTTCTCCGCCGGGGCGAGGATCACCACGAAGAGCTTCGCGCCGGTGCCGTCGGGCGAAGGCGTTTTGACGGGCTCGCGCGTGCGCAGGAAGGCGACGACGGGCGAGTCGAGGGATTCGAGCCGCCCGTGCGGCACGGCGCAGCCGTGCCCGAGCGCAGTCGAACCGATCCGCTCGCGCTCCGAGAGCGCGGCGAAGGCCTCGTCGTGCGGCACGCCGTAGGTCACTTCAAGAGCGCCGGCGGCCTCTTCGAAGAGGCGCTTGAGGCTCTTCACGTCGAGGTCGAGCCGTACGGCGTTGAGCCTGAGGTAGGGAGTGAAGGGATTCATCGGACGGCGGCCTCCCGGTTGCAGGGGGCCGGAGGAAGAAAAGTGGGCGGTCAGCGCTTCGCGCCGCGCATGCGCGCCGTGGGGATGCTCTCGAGGTCGCGGTACTTGGCGACGGTGCGCCGCGTGATGTCGAACCCCTCGCCGCGCAGCAGGTCCGTGAGCGCCTGGTCGGAGAGGCGCTTGTCGGTCGGTTCGGCGGCGATGAGTTCGCAGATGCGCGCGCGGATGCGTGCGGGCGAAACCGAGGCGCTCATGCCGAGGCTGTCGGTCGCCTGGACGGCGGGCAGCAGGAAGAGGCTGCGCAGCTCGAAGGTGCCCGCGGGGCACTGGAAGAACTTGCCCGAGACGGCGCGCGATACGGTGGAGTCCGAGAGGCTGAGCTCGCGGGCCGCTTCGCCGATCGTGAGCGGCACGAGCGCGGCGCGGCCTTTCTCGAAGAAGGCCTGCTGGCGGCCGACGGCGAACTGCGCGGCCCTGAGGAGCGTCGAGCGGCGCGCCTCGATGCCGGCGATGAGGCGCTTCGCCTCGGCGAGATACCGCCCGAAGGGCGTCGTCTCGTCCACGGCCGCGCCCTGCGCGAGCGAGGAGAGCCTCAGCCCCGGCTGGGCGGAGGCGTTGAGCTCGGCGGTCCAGACGCCGCCCGCGCGGCGCACGAGGATGTCGGCGACCACGTACTGCGTCGCTTCGGCCGAGTAGTTGGAGGCCGGATGGGGATTGAGCGTCTTGAGGAGCGCGAGGGCGCGATCGAGGAGCGCTTCGTCGCCCCCCGCGGCGGCGAGGAGCGCCCGGCGGTCCTGAAGGGCGATCTCCTTGAGTCTGCGCTCGATGAGATCGATGAGGAGCGTGCCGGCGGCGCGGTCGGCCGAACCCTCCTCGATGCGGCGGCGCACCTGGAGCGTGAGGCACTCGACGGCGCTCGCCGCGCCGACGCCCGGCGGGTCGAAGGTCTGCAGGAGCGCGAGCCCGCGGCGCCAGGTCTCGAGCGGCGCGTCGAGGACGTCCGAGAGGTCGCCCACCACCTCCTCAAGGGGGGCGGGAAGCATGCCGGAGTCGTCGAGCTCGTCGATGAGGCAGAGGACCACTTCGCGCGTCACGGCGTCGACGTCGAGCGTGCGCAGTTCCGCGAGAAGGTCTTCGCGCAGCGACGAGGGCGCAGCGACGCGTTCCACGGCGGGCAGCTCGTCCGGGTCGCCCGCGCCCGAGCCGGTCCAGGCCGAGTAGACGTTCTCGAGCGGACCGCGGTCTTCGGGGAACTGCTCGGCATCCTCGCCCCGCACGGCTTCGGTCTCCTCATGGAGCGCGGGCTGGTCCTGCCGCTCCTCTTCGCCGGCGGGCGCCTCGCGTTCGAGCAGCGGATTCTCCTCGGCGGCGAGGTCCGCCTCGTCGAGCAGCTCCTGCGCGCTCATGCGCAGAAGCCGGAGCGCGTACTGCTGCTGCGGTGCGAGGGTCTGCTGCTGCTGGACGGAGAGGCCGAGGCCGGCCGAAAGAGAGGGCATGCGCAGGGTCCTTACATGCTGAAGTTGTCGCCGAGGTAGAAGCTGCGCACGTCGGGGTTGTCGACGATGTCCTTCGGGATGCCGGAGGCGAGCACGCGGCCCTCGTTGATGATGTAGGCGTGGTCGCAGATCGAGAGCGTCTCTCGCACGTTGTGGTCTGTGATGAGCACGCCGATGTTGCGGCTGCGAAGATACTTGATGATGCGCTGGATCTCGATCACCGCGATCGGGTCGACGCCCGCGAAGGGTTCGTCGAGCAGGATGAAGCGCGGGTTCGCCGCCAACGCGCGGGCGATCTCGGTGCGGCGCCGCTCGCCGCCGGAGAGCGAGAGCGCCTGGTTCGTGCGGATGTGCTGGATCTGCAGCTCGTTGAGGAGCGTTTCGAGGCGCGACTCGATTTCGTTGCGGGTGAATGGGCGGCCCGAGGCGTCCTGCTGCATCTCGAGGATGGCGCGGATGTTGTCCTCGACGGAGAGCTTCCTGAAGACGCTCGCCTCCTGCGGCAGGTACGAGAGCCCCATGCGGGCGCGCTTGTAGATCGGCAGGTGGGTGATCGAGACGTCGTCGAGTTCGATCGCGCCGTCGTCGGCCGAGACGAGCCCCACGACCATGTAGAAGGACGTGGTCTTGCCCGCGCCGTTGGGCCCGAGCAGACCCACCACTTCGCCCGACTTCACGGCGAGGTCGACGCCCTTGACGACCTGGCGGCTCCCGTAGTGCTTCTTGAGCCCGCGGGCGACGAGGGTGTGGACTTTTTCGTCGTCGGGACGGACGGTGGCGGAGGATTCCATTTTTTCTAGCGGCTTCGGCTCGGGGTGTGGACGGAGGGGATCAGGGATTGGCGATCGAGATCGCCGGCGAGAGCGGAGCGCTCGCGCGCGGCTTCGCCTGACTGTTCTGCGTGCGCGGCGCGATCACGGTAGTGACGCGCTGGCGGCGGCCGCCCTCGACGGCGCCTTCAACCACCGAGCGGGCGTTCCTCATGTCGTAGACGATGCGATCGCCCTGCGTCATGTCCTTCTCGACGCCGTTTTCAGAGCGCGAGAGCCGGGCCGTGCCCGAGAGCGTCACGGTGTCGGTCTCCTCGTCGTAGGTGATGCGCTTCGCCTCGGCGTGCACCCACTCGTCCACGGGGTTCTTCGCGTCCGGATCGCGCTGCTGGCGGAACTTCGCCGGCGCGCCCGTGATCGTCGCCCGGCGGTAGCCCTTGGGCGTGATGCGCAGGTTAAGCACGTCGCCCGTGAGGCGCATCGAGCCCTGATCGACCACCACGGCGCCGCTGTAGACGGCGGTCTGCTTCACTTCGTCGCCGTTGAACTGGTCGGCGTGCACTTCGATCTGCTGCTCGCGGTCGGTTTGAAGCGCCCAGGCGCTGGAGACGAGACCGGCGGCGAGCAGAACGGCGAAAAGCTTCTTCATGGCGGGTTGGTCCGATGAGGGTGTCCGGTGGGTGGGGGCGGGGATCAGGGAGCGGGCTTGCGGAAGTTCTCGGGATGGAGAACCGAGCCCACGCGCCCCTTGAGCTCCACGGTGCGGGCGACATTATCGTACATCATGCCCCCCTGGGCTTCGGTCGTGTCCGAGCCCCGGCGCATGTAGGCGGGCTTGTCGGTCTCGAAGCGCAACGTGTCGAGCCAGCCGCGCACGTAGCCGCTCCTGAATTCGAGTTCGGGCTCGCCCTGGAAAGGCGCGCGCGTCACGACGACGTTGCCGGAGAATTCGACCGTCTCCATGCCGTCGTCGCTCCAGATCTCGTCGGCGCGGGCGCGTGCGGTCGCCTCGTTGGGCGCGAGCGAGACGACGAGGCCCTTTTCGGCGCGCATGCGCTCGTCGGAGAAGTGCTGCAGGTGCTCGGCGAAGGCCTTGAACTTCGGCGTCCCCGTCTCGTCGAAGTCCGTGAGCGAGACGTTCTTCGCGAGAAAGTCCGGGCTTTTGTCGCTCGGGACGTACTTGAGACCCTCGAGGTCCGCGCGGATGGAGTACCAGTAGCTCGTGAGCACGATCAGGAGGAGGAGCGCCGAGCCGATGATGGCCGTGATGCGCTCGCGGATGACGAGACGGCGGTGCGCCATGAAAGAACTACTCCTGCGAGAGGAAGCGCTCGGCGAGGAGCGGCTCCCAGCGGCCCTGGGCCTGGAGGATCTTTTCGGCGAGGTCGCGCACGGCGCCGCGGCCGCCCGCATGCGGAGCGCGCCAGTGCACGTAGGGCTCGAGCTCGGGGCTGCCGTCCGCGGGCGTGGCGGAGAAGCCGACCGCGCGCAGGCAGGGCAGGTCCGGGAGGTCGTCGCCCATGTAGGCGCACTCCTCGGGGGCGATGCCCGCCGCCTCGAGCATGTGCCGCAGGGTCGGGAGCTTCTTGAGCTTGCCCTGTTCGACGCGGGTCATGCCGAGCTCGTCGGCGCGGTAGGCGACGATCGAGGAGGTGCGGCCCGTGAGGATCGCCACCTCGATGCCGGCGGCCTGCAGCAGCTTGATGCCGAGGCCGTCGCGCACGTTGAAGGTCTTTGCGAGCTCGCCTTCGCCCGTGAAGACGAGCGAGCCGTCGGTGAGCACGCCGTCCACGTCGAGGACGACGATGCGGATGCGGCCGAGCCGTTCGAGAAGGGTCGGAGAGGCGTTCATCAGATCACCTTCGCGTCCATCAGGTCGTGCATGTGGAGTGCGCCGACGAGGCGGCCGTCATGGTCCACGACGAGAAGCTGATTGCACTGGTGCGCCTCGAGCGCCTTGACGGCGGCTGCGGCGAGTTCGTCCGGGCCGATCGTGTGGGGGTTCGGGGTCATCACGTCGCGCATCACGACGTCGCGCACGTCGCCCACGCGCTCGATGAGCCGGCGCAGGTCCCCTTCGGTGAAGATGCCGATCACGCGGTCGTCGTCGTCCACCACGGCCGTCATGCCGATGTGCTTGCGCGTGATCTCGCGGATCGCGTCGAGGAGCCGCACGTCGGCCGTGACGCGCGGCACCGCGTCGCCCTGACGCATGACGTCGCGCACGTGGATGAGCAGGCGCCGGCCGAGCGCGCCGCCCGGATGGCTGCGCGCGAAGTCCTCTTTGCTGAAGCCCTTCGCGGAGAGGCAGGCGACGGCGAGCGCGTCGCCGAGGGCGAGCGTGGTCGTCGTGGAGGAGGTGGGCGCGAGGTTGAGCGGGCAGGCCTCGCGCTCGACGTGGCAGTTGATGTGGAAGTCGGCGTGGCGCGCGAGCGTCGAGTCCGGATTCCCGGTCATCGCGATCAGCGTGGCGCCCTCGCGCTTGAGGATCGGGACGATCATCAGGAGCTCCTGCGTCTCGCCCGAGTAGGAGATGCCGAGCACGACGTCGCCGCTCGTGATCATGCCGAGGTCGCCGTGGGCCGCCTCGCCCGCGTGCACGAAGAAGGCCGGGGTGCCCGTGGAGGCGAAGGTGGCGGCGAGTTTGCGGCCGATGTGTCCGGACTTGCCTACGCCCGAAACGACGAGTCTGCCGCGGCAGCCGAGGATCGCTTTGACGGCGAGGGCGAAGTCGGGCGTCTTGCCGAGGCGCTTCGCGGCGGCGAGAACGGCGTCGGCCTCATGCGTGAGGACTTCGCGTCCGAGGCTCACCGCGGCGGCGGCGTCAAAATGCGTTTCGATCATGAATTGGGCTCCTCGTGGATCAGGGCAACTTGTTATTTTAGAAGAAAAGCGCCCCGCGTCCCGGACTGCGCTAACAGCCGGAAACGCGGGGCGCCTCTGCTCCGGGGGCGCCCGCTCAGGGCGCCCTCGGGTCGGAACTCCGGTCTCAGTGGTTGAGAATCTTCGAGAGGAACTTCTGCGCGCGCTCGGTATGCGGCTGGCTGAAGAACTGGTCCGCGGGAAGGTTCTCGATGATTTCGCCCGCATCCATGAAGATCACGTGGTCGGCGACCTTCTTGGCGAAGCCCATTTCGTGCGTGACCACCATCATCGTCATGCCCTCCTTGGCGAGGCTCACCATGACGTCGAGCACTTCGTTGATCATCTCGGGGTCAAGGGCCGAGGTGGGTTCGTCGAAGAGCATGCAGATCGGGTCCATCGCGAGGGCGCGGGCGATGGCGACGCGCTGCTGTTGGCCGCCGGAGAGCTGACCGGGGTACTTGTCGGCGTGCGCGAGGAGCCCCACGCGGTCAAGGAGCTTCAGGCCGCGGGTGAGCGACTCTTCGCGCGAGCGCCCAAGGACCTTCATCTGCGCGAGGACCAGGTTCTCGCGGATCGAGAGGTGCGGGAAGAGCTCGAAGTGCTGGAACACCATGCCGACGCGGCTGCGCAGCTTCGGCAGGTCCGTCTTCGGATCACCCACGGAGATGCCGTCCACCGTGATCTCGCCCTTCTGGAAGGGTTCGAGCGCGTTGACCGTCTTGATGAGCGTGGACTTGCCCGAGCCCGACGGGCCGCAGACGACAACGACTTCACCCTTCTCGACGTTGACGCTGCAGTTCTTCAGAACCTGGAAGTTGCCGTACCACTTGCTGAGGTTCTTGATTTCAATCATTGCCATGGGGGGAATCCTTCAATCCTTCATAGGGGAGGTATGCATCTCTGGGATCAGGGCCGGGCCTCAGCGGGCAGCAACGGCCATCTTCGCCTGCAGGCGGCGAATGAGCATCGAGAGCGAAAGCGAAACTGCAAGGTAGCAGGCGGCAGCGAAAGAGTACATCATAACGAGCTGTCCGTCGCGCTGAGCGATCTTGACGACGGCGCCCATGAAGTCGCTCCCGCTGATGACGTACACGAGGCTCGTGTCCTGAAAGAGAATGATCGTCTGCGTGAGGAGCACGGGGAGCATGTTGCGCACGGCCTGCGGCAGGATCACGTAGCGCATCGTCTGCGCGTAGGTGAGCCCGAGGCCGGTGGCGGCGAAAAACTGCCCGCGGCCGATCGACTGGATGCCCGCGCGCATGATTTCGGCGAAGTACGCCGCCTCGAAGAGCACGAACGTGATGATCGCCGTCAGGTTCGCGCCGATCATCACCGGATGGTCGAGGCCGAAGATGAAGCGCAGCACCTCGGGCATCAGCAGGAAGAACCAGAAGAGCACGAGCACGAGAGGCACGGCGCGCATCAGGTTGATGTAGAGCTTCGCGAGCCCGGAGAGCCAGCCGATCGAGGAGAGGCGCGCGAGCGCGAGGAGCGTGCCGAGGGCGAGGCCGAGCACGGCCGTGATCGCGGTGAGCTGCAGCGTGTAGCCCGCGCCGGCGAGCAGGAAGTCAACGGAGCCGGAAATGGAGGAGAAGTCGACGGACATGGTTCTTTCTCCTTATTTGGCGGCGATGAGACCGGGGATCGCGCACTGCGATTCGACCCAGACCATCAGGCGGTTCACGACGAGCGCGATCACGATGTAGAGAATCGTCGCCCAGAGGTAGGCGGCGAAGAAGGTGAACGTGTTCTCGCCCATCTCGTTGGCGCGCATCGTGAGTTCGGGCAGGCCGATCGTCATGGCGACGGCGGTGTTCTTGATGAGGTTCATCGCCTCGCTCGTGAGCGGGGGGACGATGAGGCGCATCGCCATGGGCAGGATCACCTCGCAGTAGCTCTGCAGCGGCGTGAAGCCGAGCGCGCGGGCGGCGTTGGGCAGCCCCCGCGGGATGCTCGCGATGCCCGAGCGCACCTGCTCGGCGATTCGCGAGGAGGTGAAGAGCCCCATGCAGAGGAAGGCCGTGACGAACTGGCCGACCGCCGGGTCCGCTTCGGTGAGCCAGTCCTTGTACCAGGGGACGAGTTCGGGAACGACGAAGTACCAGATGAAGATCTGGACGATGAGCGGAATGTTGCGGAAGAGTTCGATCCAGGCTTCGCAGAGCCCGGCGACGAAGCGGTTCCGGGTCGTGCGCAGGGTGCCCACGACGACGCCGACCACGAGGGCGAGCGCGAAGGCGGCGACGGCGAGGCCGATCGTCCAGCCTGCGCCCCAGAGGATGTAGACCCACCAGGGGTCGTCGGTTAGGAGGGACTGCTCGAGGAGCGAGTCCAGACTGAAGTTGAGCGCCATGACGCGGTCCTCTTATGTTGGTCCCTGACTGCGGAGCGGCTGCGATGGCCGGCGCCGCAGTGGGCAGGGCGCTTTGGCGGGGGGTCTGTGACGGGCTGAGGGAAGAAGACTCCGGATGCGGCCTGAAAGCTAGCTGAGCCGCATCCGGAGCTGAAAACCGGGTTGTCCGGAGACGAAGGATCAGATGCCCTTGTCGCTCGGGTTCTTGAAGAGCTCCTTCGTGTAGGAGTTCATCTTGAAGTTGAGGTTGACGTCCTTGGGCGGAATGGGCGACTCGAACCACTTCTGGTAGAGCTTCTCAAGCTCGCCCGAC
Organism: Sutterella sp.; assembly: GCF_052272535.1. Taxonomy (NCBI): domain Bacteria; kingdom Pseudomonadati; phylum Pseudomonadota; class Betaproteobacteria; order Burkholderiales; family Sutterellaceae; genus Sutterella; species Sutterella sp. The sequence goes on from NZ_DAVZJY010000050.1 coordinate 8,334, forward strand.
TTGATCATGCCGACCACGGTCCTGTCCACGAGGGCCTTGAACTGCGGGTCGTCCTTGCGGAACATCGCGCCGTAGGGCTCGACCGAGAGGGCGGCGTCGAGGATCGTGAAGTCCTGCGGGTTGGAGAGGTTGGCGATCTGGCCGGCGAGGAGCACGTCGTCGATCACGAAGGCGTCGGCGCGCTTGTTGGCGACCAACTGCATCGACTCGGCGAAGTCCTTCGTCATCAGGTAGCGGAACTTGAGGTTGTGCTCCTTCTCGTACTTCTTCACGAGGGCGACGGAGGTCGTGCCCGAGGTGAGGGCGATCGTCTTGCCGTTGAGGTCGTCGAAGGACTTGATGCCGGAGGACTTCCAGACGGCCGCGGAGACCTGGATGCCGAAGTAGGCGACCGAGAAGGCGGCCTCCTGCTGGCGCTTGAGGGAGTTCGTGGTCGAGCCGCACTCGATGTCCACGGTGCCGTTCTGGATGAGCGGGATGCGGTTGGCGCTCGTGACGGCCTGGTACTTCACCTCGAGCTTCGGGAGTCCGAGCTCCGTCTTGACGGCGTCGGCGACGCGGTTGCAGACCGTGTAGGCGTAGCCCGTGGGCTTGCCGGCCGCGTCGAGGTAGGAGAACGGCACGGAGCTCTCACGATAGCCGAGCGTGATCGAGCCCGAGTCCTGGATCTTCTTCAGGGTGCCGGTGAGCTCCGCGGCGCCCACGGCGGACGACAGAACGAACAGGCATGTCGCGGCGGCGAGAGCGGTGCGGCGGAAAAGCGTGGTCATGATGAGTTCCTCTTCTCTGATGTGCTTCCAGGCTGAGGCGCAGACGTCGCAGAGGCGGAACTGCTCCCTCTAAAGGGATGAAAGCAATAGACGTGCCATAAAGGAGAAACCCCAGGAACGAGGGGCGCACATGCACGGGAGGCGTGCACGGACGCAAAAAAAAGGCCCCGGCGGAGGAATCCGCGGGGCCTCAATAGCACCAATGTGGTGCGTATTGATTCAAATTGGTGCACTACTCCTCATCGTCCGCCTGGAAGACCGGGCGGCGGCCTTCGAGGAAGGCCTTGAGGGCCTCGGCGGCTTCGGGCGAAACGGCCTGGCGGCGGTAGACCTCCTCCTCGAAGGGGGCGGCGTCGGCGAGAAGCTTCGCGCGGGCGGCGCGCAGCACCTGCTTCGTGCCGGCGACGGCGCTGGGCGGAAGCACGGCGAGGCGGGCGGTCTTGGCGGCGACGACGTTCTCGAGGTGCTCGTCCTCAACGACGCGGGTGATGAGGCGCATCGCCTCCGCTTCGTCGGCGCTGATCGGCTCGGAGAGCAGCAGCTTCTCGGCCGCCTTGGACGGGCCCGCGGCGAGCGCCATCACGGTGGCGGCGCCCCAGCGCGGCGTGCGCGCGAGCGCGACGGCCGGAAGCGAGAAGAGCGCGTGCGAGCCCGCGTAGACGAGGTCGCAGTAGAGGAGCGCGGTGAACGCCTCGCCCACGCAGGGACCGTTCACGGCGGCGATGACGGGCTTCGTGAAGGCGCTGATCGTGCTGAAGAAGTCGTCCGCGGCGGCTTCGGCCGCCTCTGGGGCGGCGAGCATCTCCTCAAGATCGGCGCCGGCGGAGAAGACCGAGCCCGCGGCCTGCAGCAGCACCACGCGGGTCTTGGGATCCGCCTCGGCCGCGCGCAGCGCATCGGCGAGCGCACGGAACATGTCCGCCGTGAGGGCGTTGCGGCGCTCCTTGCGGTCGATCGTGAGGCGCAGGATGCCGTACTGAAGCGAAGACTGAATGCTCATTGGAAAAACCTTTTAGTGGGCGCCCGCGGGCGGCGTCAGGCGCTTGGACCAGCGCCTCGCCTGCGCGCCGCGGACTTCGGGGTCGACCACGTAGCCGGAGGCCTCCATGAAGCGCTCCATCGGCTCGTTGCCGGGAAGAACATAACCCGCCATTGTATGAAACCCCTCGAGGGCGGCTTCGCGCTCGAGGTGCGCGAGCAGGATCCGCGCGAGGCCGAGCCGGTGGAGGTCGTCGCGCACGGCGATGCCGAACTCGGCTTCGTCCTCGCCCGCCGACCAGCGGCCGGAGGCGGCGAGAGGGGCGTCCTCCCGCGCGGATTCGGCGATGGCCCACGCGCCTGCGCGGGACCAGTCCGGGCGGCAGAGCGAGGCGATGCGCTCCTCCGAGAGCGCCGCGGCCGTGTGGAAGCGGTAGTAGAAGGACGACTCCGAGAGCGACCCGATGAAGGCGCGCAGCCGCTCGAAGTCGTCTTCGAGGAGCGCGCGCAGCCGCATTTCGGCGCCGTTCTTCGCGCGCACCGCGAGACCGGCCTCGACGGGCGCAGGGCGCACGACGAGGTGCCGGTAGGTTCGGTCGGGTTCAAGAGGCGCGTCGTAGAGGGCCGCTTCGGCGTTGAGGACGAGAAGCCCCTCGGGCGTGGGCACCACGGGCTCGAGGCGCAGCTCGCGCAGCGCCGGCACCGCCGCGGCGAAGTCCGCGAGCCGGCAGAGGGCCGCATGGAGCTGCGGGCGGTCCACCGCCGGGAGCCCCCGGTAGGCGTCGAGCGCCTGCGAGATCTTCGGCGTCCGGGCGAGCCGCTCGGCTTCGGCGAGCGCGAGCGGCGGCAGCCCCACGGCGAAGTCCTTGTAGAGCGTGCGCGCGAGGCCCGCGCCGCCGAACTCAACGACGGGGCCGAGCACGGCGTCGAGCCGCACGTTGAGCGAGAGTTCGCGCTCGATCGAGTGCGCGGACATCTTCTCGACGAGCACGCCCTCGAGGCGCGCAAGGGGCGCGTGTTGGGCGAGGTTCTCCGTGAGGCGGCGCCAGGCCGCCTCGAGCGCTTCGGACGAGTCGACGCCGAGGATTACGAGGCCCGAGGCGCTGCGGCTCCCGAGCCCTTCGCTTGAAGCCTTGAGGGCGACGGGGTAGCCGATCGACCGGGCGGCTTCAAGCGCCTCGGGGAGGCCGGCGACCAACTGCGCCGGGACGGCGAGGAAGCCGAGCGCCTCGAGGAGCGCCCGGACCTCCCAAGGGAGAAGAAAGTGTCGGCCCGTCTCAAGGGCGCGGCGGCAGATGAGGCGGATGCGGACGAGCTTCGCGGCGCCCAACCGCCCGCGGCGGGCGGCGGGCGGCGAGCGGCGCGCTTCGATGAGGGCGCTGCGGTCGGCGAGCAGCCCGAAGGCGCGCATCGCGAGCTCGGGCGAGCGGACCGCGATCAGGCGCGAGTCCGGGAGGCGCTCGAGCTGACGCACCACCGCCGGGGTCGAGCGGCTCGAGAGCCAGGAGACGACGACGGGCTTGTAGGTCTTCAGCGCGGCGCGGGCGAGTTCGGTGAGGGTCGGGTCGAGCGTCGAGACGGGCGAGGGGCCCACGACGACGACGGCGCCGTTCACCGCCGGGTCGTCGAGCACGATGCCGAGCGTTTCGGCGAAGCGCGCGCCCGGCGCGCCCGCGCCGATCACGACGGGGTTCACTGGGATGCGCTCCTCGGGGTGCACCTTGTGGAGCCTCTGAATCGTCCGGTTGGAGAGCCCCTCGATCTGCACGCCCGCACGGTCGGCCGCGTCGGCCGCGAGCGCGGCGACGCCCGAGCCG
>NZ_DAVZJY010000051.1:0-11879 GCF_052272535.1 Sutterella sp.
CGGCGCTCGGCGCGCACCGCGGCCGAGGCGGTCATGAAGACCTTGAGGGGCGCCTCGGGGAAGACCACCGTGCCCATGTCGCGGCCGTCGGCGACGAGCCCCGGGGCGACGGCGGCGTTGCGCTGCAGGTCAAAGAGCGCCGCACGCACGCCCGGCACCGCGGCCACCTTCGAGGCGGCGACCCCGACCTCTTCGGTGCGGATCACGCGGCCGACGTCGCGGCCCTCCAGCCACACGCTTCCCTCGCGGAAGACGGGTCTGAGGCTGCGCGCGACGGCTTCGAGCGCGGCCGGGTCGGCGAAGTCCGCCTTCGCCTCGAGGGCGGCCAGGGCGGCGAGCCGATAGAGCGAGCCGCTGTCGAGGTAGTGAAATCCGAGCGCGGCTGCGACGCGCTCGGCGATGGTGCCCTTGCCGCTCGCGGCCGGGCCGTCGATGGTGATGACGGGAACGTTCACTTCGTTCATTTTTCTGCTTCCTTCCGAACGGGTCGGGACGCCGCCTTCGCGGGGGCGCCCGCGGCGACGGTGGTCTTCGGGGGACGTCGATGGGCGAAGTCCTTCATGAAGGCGACCAGGGCCTCGGCGCCCTCGACGGGCATGGAGTTGTACATGGAGGCGCGGATGCCGCCCACGGTGCGGTGACCCGCGAGGTTCGCGAGTCCCGCGGCCGCGGCCTCGCGCACGAAGACCGGGGTGAGCGATTCGTCGCGCAGGCGGAAGACCACGTTCACGCGGCTCCGCGAGCCCGGCGCGACGTGGCAGACGTAGCTCTCGGACATCTCGTCGATCGCGTCGTAGACCATCTTGGAGCGCACGCGGGCGAGTTCGTCCATCTTCGCCACACCGCCCTGGGATTCGATCCACTGCGCCATCAGGCCCGCAACGTAGAGCTGGAAGACCGGGGGCGTGTTGGGAATGCTCTCCGTGCGGCTGTAGACGCCGTAGTTGAGGAGCGTGGGGACCTCCGTGGTGGCGAGCCCGAGGAGGTCGCGCCTCAGAATCACCACGGCGAGGCCGGCGATGCCGAGGTTCTTCTGCGCCGCGGCCCAGACGAGGCCGAAGCGGGAGACGTCCACCGGACGCGTCATGAAGTTGCTCGACATGTCGCAGACGAGCGGCACGGCGGGCGTCTCTTCGAGCGTCGGGGGCGCGGGGAACTCCACGCCGTGGATCGTCTCGTTGTCGCAGTACGCGCAGTAGCTCGTTTCGGGAATCACCTCGAGCTCGGCGTCGTCGGGCGCGCGCGTGCCCGACCCCGAGAAGGCGGTCTGCACGCGGCCGAAGCGCAGCGCCTCCTTCGCGGCCGCCTTGCTCCAGGCGCCCGTGATGATGTAGGTCGAAAGCGTGCCCGCGCCGAGCAGATTCATCGGCACCATGGCGAACTGCATGCGTCCGCCCCCCGGGCAGAAGAGCACGTCGTAGTTGTCCGGCACCGAGAGGAGCGAGCGGATGCGCGCGCGCAGGTCCCGCATCAGGGCGGCGACTTCGGGGCCTCGATGACTTGCCTCGAGGATCGAGCAGCCGCATCCGCCGTAGTCGAGCAGTTCCGTCTGAATCCGGCGCAGCACGCGTTCGGGGAGCATCGCGGGACCGGGAGCAAAGTTGTAGGGACGCGCCATTGCAGGGTTTCTTCCGGGTGGGGAGTGAAGTGAAGACATGCGGAAAGCCCGGCGGTCGGCCGGGCTTTCCTTTCGCTCAGATTTTAGGAGCGGTCTCCCTTCAGAGCATCCTTCGCGGCCGGTTCGGCCTCGCCGCCCTCATCGGGCTCGGCGTCGTCCGCCTCCGGCGCCTCGTCGGTCTCGTCTTCGCCCGCGGCCTCCTCGGGCTCGCCCGCATCCTCGATCTCGAGGTGCTGGAGCTCGGACTCGTCCTCGGCGCCCGTGCGCTCGATGCGGTCCACGGAGACGAGCGTCTCCTCGGCCACGCGGAAGAGCATCACGCCCTGCGTGCGGCGTCCGCAGACGCGCACTTCGCCCGCGCGCGTGCGGATCACCTTGCCGCCCGTCGAGAGCAGCATGATGTCGTCCTCGGGCGTCACGATGAGCGCGGAGACGAGGCTGCCGGTGCGCTCGGTCATGTACATCGCGAGCACGCCCTGACCGCCGCGGCGCTTCACCGGGAATTCGGTGACGGGCGTGAGCTTGCCGAAGCCGCGCTCGCTCGCGGTGAGGACGAACTTCTCGTCGTCGTTCGACGTGGCGAGCGCCATCACGACGGCGCCTTCGGGGAGGCGGATGCCGCGCACGCCGTGGGCCGTTCGGCCCATCACGCGCACGTCGGTCTCCTTGAAGCGGATGCCGCGGCCCGCGGACGTGAAGAGGAAGACGTCGTCCTCGCCCGAGGTGATCGTGACGCCGATGAGAGACTCGCCCTCATCGAGCACCGTCGCGCGCAGGCCCTTGTTGCGGACGTTCGCGAAGGCCGAGAGCGGCGTGCGCTTCACCGTGCCGCGGTTCGTCGCGAAGAAGACGAACTTCTCGTCGTCGAACCCCTCGATCGGCAGGATGAAGGTGATCTTCTCGTCTTCGGCGAGCGGAAGGAGGTTGACGATCGGACGCCCGCGGGAGTTGGCCTTCCCTTCGGGGAGGTCGAAGACGTCCACCGGGTAGACCTGCCCGAACGTCGTGAAGCAGAGCATGATGTCGTGCGAATTCGCGACGAAGAGCTTCTCGATCGCGTCGTCCTTCAGGGTCGCCTGAACGTTGCGGCCCTTGCCGCCGCGCGTCTGCGCGTTGTAGTCGGAGAGCTCCTGGCTCTTCACGTAGCCGTCGCGGGTGATCGTCACGACCATCTCGCGGCGCGGGATGAGGTCGCGCTTGTTGAAGTTCGGGTCGCCCTCGAGGTCGATCGTCGAGCGGCGTTCGTCGCCGAACGCATCGCGGATGGCGACGAGTTCCTCGCGGATGATCGCCGTGACGCGCTCGGGCTTCCTGAGGATGTCGATCAGGTCGAAGATGCGCTCCATCATCGCCTCGTAGTCGGCGAGGATCTTTTCGCGCTCGAGCCCCGTGAGGCGCCGCAGGTTCATCGCGAGGATGTTGTCCACCTGGGGCTTCGTGAGGTAGTAGAGGCCGTCGGGTTGGAGGCCGCGCTTGGGATCGAACGTCTCCGGATCGGCGTCGCGGCCGTAGCTCTTCGCGCGCTGGGTGATGTCGGCGGCGAAGCCGAGGGGCCACCCGCGGCCCATGAGCGAGGCCTGCGCCTCCTCGACGGTCTTGGCGGCGCGGATGAGGCGGATGAACTCGTCGATGTTCGCGAGCGCGATCGCCTGACCGGCGAGCAGATGCCCCGCGTCGCGGCTCTTCCTCAGGCGGAAGATCGTGCGGCGGGTGACCACTTCGCGGCGGTGCGCGAGGAAGTGCGTGATCATCTGCTTGAGGTTGAGGAGCATCGGCTGGCCGTCCACGAGGGCGACCATATTGATGCCGAAGCTCTCCTGCATCTGCGTGTTCTTGAAGAGGTTGTTGAGGACCACCTCGGGCATCGTGCCCTGCTTGAGGTCGATCGCGATGCGGATCTGCCGGGTGGACTCGTCGCGCATCTCGGAGATGCCCTCGAGCTTCTTCTCGCGCCAGAGCTCGTGCATGCGCTCGTAGAGCGAGCGCTTGTTCACCATGTAGGGGATCTCGTCGACCACGATGCGGGTGCGGCCGTTGCCGAAGTCCTCGAGGTGGGTGCGCGCGCGCATCAGCACGCGCCCGCGGCCCGTGCGGTAGCCCTCATGCACGCCGCTGATGCCGAAGATGATGCCGCCCGTGGGGAAGTCCGGTGCGGGCATGCGGCGGATGAGCTCCTCGATCGAGCAGTCCGGGTGCTCGAGCGCATGGACGCAGGCGTCCACGGTCTCGCGCAGATTGTGGGGCGGGATGTTGGTCGCCATGCCGACGGCGATGCCCGAAGAGCCGTTCACGAGGAGCTCCGGGAGGCGCGTCGGGAGCACCACGGGCTCCATCTCCGAGTTGTCGAAGTTCGGGATGTAATCCACCGTGTCTTCATGCAGGTCGGCGAGCATCTCCTCGGCGATCTTCATGAGGCGCACCTCGGTGTAGCGCATGGCCGCCGCGCTGTCGCCGTCGATCGAGCCGAAGTTGCCCTGACCGTAGATGAGCGGATAGCGCATCGAGAAGTCCTGCGCCATGCGCACGATCGTCTGATACGCGGCGCTATCACCGTGCGGGTGGAATTTGCCGAGCACCTCGCCCACCACGCGGGCGGCCTTCTTCGTGGGCGAATTCCACGTATTGCCGATCTCCTTCATCGCGTAGAGCACGCGCCGGTGCACGGGCTTGAGGCCGTCGCGCACGTCGGGAAGCGCGCGTCCCACGATCACGCTCATCGCGTAGTCGAGGTAGGACTGGCGCATCTCGCTCTCGATTGCGACCGGAAGAAGCTCCTGGGCGATGGCGTCGCCCGAGGTGGGCGAGCCGCCTTCGAGCGGTTCCTCGACTTCCGGGGCCGGCTGGCCGCCCTCGGCTTCGATGTTCTCCCCGCCTTCGTTCTTCTTTTCTTCGTCCATCAGCTTCTTCCCTGAGAAATTCTGCTTGTAGGTCCGCCGGGCGAACCGCCGTCAAAACGGGCGCCGGGACCGGAAACGGGGTATTTTATCAGTTTCACCTCCAATTCCCGACCGCCCGGCCGCCCTCCGACCGCCCCTCCGCAGAGGGCCCGCGGCGCCGCGCCGACGGGCGGCATTCCCCTTTCTTCCCACAGCCTCGCAATGCTTGAAGCCGACACCCTCATTGAAGCCCGTTGGGTCATTCCGGTCGCCCCGAAGGGCGTGATTCTCGAGAACACCACCGTCGTCGTGACGCAGGGCCGCATCACGGCGCTCCTGCCGGTCGAGGAGGCGCGCCGCCTCTACGCGGCCCACGACGTCGTCTCGCTCCCCGAGAGCGCCGTCCTCCCGGGCTTCGTGAACCTGCACTCGCACGCCGCGATGAACCTCGTGCGCGGGCTCGGCGCCGACCTCCCGCTCATGGACTGGCTCACGAAGAAGATCTGGCCCGCCGAAGGCAAGCTCATGAGCCCCGAATTCGTGCGCGACGGCTCCTGGCTGGCGGGCCTTGAGATGGCCGCGGGCGGCGTGACGACGACGTCGGACCACTACTTCTTCCCGCGCTCGGCCGCCGAAGGCCTGCGCCGCGCGGGCCTGCGCTGCGCGGTCTCGGGCATCGTGATCGGCTTCCCCTCTGCCTGGGCCGATTCGGACGCGGCGTACCTCGAGAAGTCCGAAGCTCTCATCCGCGACCTCGCCGGGGACGAGTTCGTCCACGCCACGATCGCGCCCCATGCACCCTACACGGTCTCGGACGCCTCGCTCAAGCGCTGCGCGGAGATCTCCGACAAGTGGGGCGTGCCGATCCACATGCACGTGAACGAAACGGCGGGCGAAGTCGCCGACAGCCTGCGCGACCACGGCGAGCGCCCGCTCGAGCGCCTGCGCCGCTGCGGGCTCCTCAACGAGCGCCTCATCGCCGTGCACAGCGTGCACGCCGACGCGGGCGACATCGCGCTCATGGCGGCGGCGAAGGCCACGGCCTGCCACTGCCCGTGCTCGAACCTCAAGCTCGCGAGCGGCTTCGCCCCCGTCGCAAAGTTCCTCGAGGCGGGCGTCAACCTCGGCATCGGCACGGACGGTGCGGCAAGCAACGACAAGCTTGACATGTTGGGTGAAACGCGGCTCGCCGCGATGCTCGCCAAGGCGGTCGCGCAGGACCCGACCGCCGCTCCGGTGCACGACATGCTCGAGGCGGCGACCTTGGGCGGCGCGCGCGCACTCCACTGGGACGATGAAATCGGCTCCATCGAGCCGGGCAAGGCCGCCGACCTCTTCGCGATCAACCTCGCCACGCCCGAATCGCTCCCCGTACAGGACCCGGCCGCGCAGATCCTCTACTCGGCCGGACGCGAATGCATCACCCACACGTGGGTTGCGGGCCGTCAAATCATGTCGAAGGCGGTCGGCGCGCAGTTCCCCGAACTCAATGCGGCGCGAGAAGCTGTTGCCGTCGCGCATTCGTGGCAGAATCGAATTTGAGACGGAGCGCCCTAGAGCGTCTAATGCGCTGGGGCCTTCCGCCGGTGGGAGCGGGTTTCCCGCATTTTGCGGCCTGACGCCTTGTATTCCTATAATGGCGCCGAAGATTATCGTGCGCCTTTCTCACCCCGGGAACGCCAGACCGGCGACCGGTGGTCTGAAGGGCGCTGCCCCCCTTGCGGGATGACCTTTCGGTGCCGTCTTTTGTTAAGGACAGGCATTCATCCTCGTCCTGTTTCTTAAAAAGGATCCTTAAATGAAGACTTCCGCGAAGCTTTGCGGCGTTGCCGCCGCTCTTCTTCTCGCCGCCTCCTTCGGTGCCTCCGCCGAGACGGTGAACCCCTACGTGCACAGCTCGTCGGGCCAGATCGTCAAGAACAGCACCAACCTCTGCTGGCGCACCGGCTTCTGGACGCCCGCTCTGGCTGAAGCCATGGGCGTGAACGGCGCCGGCTGCGCCTGCGACGCCGACATCCTCGACAAGAAGGCCTGCACGGCCGTCGAGGCCCCGGTCGTCACGAAGGCCGCTGAAAAGGTGACCTTCTCCGCCGACACGCTCTTCAGCTTCGACAAGGCCACGCTCAAGCCCGAAGGCCAGGCCGTCCTTGACGACCTCGTCTCGCGCATCGCCGGTGTCGACCTCGAAGTCATCGTCTCGACCGGCTACGCCGACCGCATCGGCTCCGACGCCTACAACCTGAAGCTCTCCCAGAAGCGCGCCGACGCCGTCAAGGCGTACCTCGTCAAGAAGGGTGTTGACGCCGCTCTGATCAAGTCCGAAGGCAAGGGCGAGGCCGATCCGGTCGTCAACTGCCCGAACCCCTCGAAGGCCGGTCAGATCAAGAACTTCCGCGCCCTCGTCGAATGCCTGCAGCCCAACCGCCGCGCCGTGGTTGAAGTTGTCGGCTCCCGTCCGGCCAACTAATGACTCTCCGGTGGACGCTCCGCGCGTCTGCTGAATGAAGTTCATTCGAGACCCCTGCCTTCGGGCGGGGGTTTTGTTTTTCTCAGAATCCCGATACCTGCAACATGCTTCCGCGCCTCTTCCTCTTCGACCTCGACGGCACGCTCGTGGACTCCGCCCCCGATCTCGGCGGAGCCGCAAACGACATGCTCGCCGCCCGCGGGCGCCCTGAACTCCCACTCGAGGAGCTCCGCGTCCCCGCCGGGCACGGCGCTCCGGCCCTCCTCAAAAGGGCCTTCGGCATCGAGCGCGACGACCCGCGCTTCCCGGAGCTGCGCGATGAATTCCTCAGGAACTACGTCGCCCGCGGCGTCTCGCACTCGTCCGTCTATGCGGGCGTGCGCGAGCTCCTCGAAGGCCTCAGGGAAATGGGCGTCGCCTCGGGCGTCGTCACGAACAAGCCCCACGAGCTCGCCCTCAAGGTCTGCGACGAACTCGCCCTGACGCCCCTCCTCGCGACCATCGTCGGCGTCGGCATTCCCGGCACCGAGGTGAAGCCCCTGCCCGGGTCGCTCCTGAAGGCGCTCGCCGACCTCGGGGCTCAGCCCGAGGCCGCCCTCTACGCGGGCGACAGCACGACGGACGGCCTCGCCGCCCATGCCGCCGGCATGCCCTTCGCCTGGGTCGCCTGGGGGTGCCAGCCCGAAGCGCCCGAAGCGGGCGTCGCGGACTTCATCGCCCGCGAACCCGCGGATCTGCTCGTCTGGGCGATGCGTCGAGGAAAGTGCTGATGCACCGGGATGTTGTGTAGACGCCCCGGGAAACAAACGGTTGCGATGCAAAGGCGCCCCGGCGGGCGCTACTTCGCGTATGATTCCCCTCACCGAACAACGGGGGCGCCTTGGTTTCGACGGGGATGCTGACGCTGAGCGGTGCATGCCGAGGGGTAGTGACCTCGTAAATCTCTGCTACAAAAACACAAACGCCAACAACAAGCGTTTCGCTCTCGCGGCCTAATCCCCGCGGGATGCTGCACTGATTTGTCTTTGGGTCAGGCAGGGTAAAACCTGCGGCAGCATCAAATTACAAAGTCTAGGAACGGCGAGTGTCTCCGGCGACGTTCCGAAATCAAGGGGACTGGGCAGCCGCTGGCCCGTCGATTGGCAAAACGGCTGTTGAGATTCAAATGATTCGACTACGCATGTAGATCCATCAGAAAACGGTTTCCGGACGCGGGTTCAACTCCCGCCGCCTCCACCAATTCCTGCAGGCTTCGGACTTCGGTCCGGAGCCTGTTTTCATAACTGCGCCTCCATCTGCGCGCCACGGCAATGACCACCTCCCGATTCATCGAGCTCCAACCCGCCTTCGACGCCCTCGCGCTCCTCTTCCTGCAGCCCGAACGTCTCGGTGCCGCCTCGGCGCTTCCCACCGCGGCCGAAACGATCCTGGAGGCCGCCCAGGGCGGCCCGGCGTTTCCCGCGGAACTCCTCGGGAAGCTCGAGCGCATCGCGTCGCAACAGCCCCCGAGCGACCTCGAGTTCGCGCAGGCCTATGCGCGACTCTTTCTCGGCGTCTCCGAAGAGACGATTCCGCTCTGCGAGAGCGCCTGGACGAGCGCGCAGCGCCTCAACTGCCAGGCCGCGCAGCTCGAATGCCGCCGGGCCTACGAGGAGGCGGAACTTGAACTTTCCGGGGGCTCCGTCGTTCCGGAGGACCACCTCGGGCTGATGCTCGGATTCCTCGCCGTCACGGCGCTGCGCGGCGCCGAGGCCGCCGGCCTCGAGTTCGCGGCGAAGCACGCCGCGCCGATGATGGAGACCATCGCCCGCGCCACCGCGGCGAAGGGCGCGGCCGCCGGTCCCTACGCCGACGCCGCGGCGCTCCTTGAAGGGGCGGCGGCGCTCCTCACCCCCGACGCGAAGTAAAACGACGCCCGCAGAGCAACTCTCCCTGCGGGCGTTTTTCTTCCGCCGGCCGCCCGAAGGGGCGGCCTTTGAGCCTCGGCCATCAGACCTTGAGCGGGTAGTGCTCGACGTCCATGTGGCTCGCGATGTAGCGGATCTTCGGCTCGGTGCCCGCGGCGGCGTTCATGGGCTTCGCGCGGTCGATGAGCTTCTTCATCTCGGGCGTGGGGTTCTCATAGTCCACGAGCGTCATCGCGCCGATGCCGCACGCCTCGACGCAGGCGGGCACCCGGCCCTCGGACGTGCGGTGCGTGCAGAGCGTGCAGTGCTCGGCGCGCCCGGGCCTACGGCGCTGCCAGGGTTCGAGGTCCCTGACGGCGAGCGGCGCCTTGTCGCCGAAGTAGTTGACGACGCCCTTGTCGTTGAACTTCGGCGCCCCGTAGGGGCACGCGTGCGCGCACATGCGGCAGCCGATGCACTTGGCGTCGTCCACGAGCACCTCGCCGCCCGGGCCGCGGTGGATGGCCTTCGCCGGGCAGACCTTCATGCAGGCCGGGTTCTCGCAGTGCTGGCACGACGCCCGGAAGTAGTTGACGACACGCGCCTCGAAGTTCTCCTGGCGTTCGATGCGCTCATAGAAGATCCCGGGCGCAACCTGGTTCTCTTCCTTGCAGGCAATGGCGCAGGCGTGACAGCCCACGCACCGGTCGATGTTGACGATGATTCCGAATTTCGACATGACTCTCCCTCCTTTACGCACGCGGAGCGGCTTCTTCCGCCTTCACGACCTCGACGCAGACGTCGTTGCAGCAGGGTAGCCCGAGATCGGATCCCAGCCGAAACGCGGGATGAGCACCTGCGTCTCCTGGTCGCCGCGCCAGCCGTACTGGGCGTCCACCAGCCCCTTGCGGGCGAGGAGCGTCACGCGCACCTTGGCGCGGACCTTGGTCTTTGAGTAGGGAGAGAGGATCCAGACGCGGTCGCTCTCCTTCAGACCGCGCTCGGCGCAGTCCGCCGGGTTCATGTTGATCACCGACTCGGGCTCGAGCTCGAGCAGATAGGGCTGGTCCGAGCGGGTCTTCGAGTGCGTGATGTAGGGGCGGCGCGTGCCGTTGATGAGCTTGAGGGGGAATTCCTTCGTCGGCTGCGGCGCGCGTTCGTAGACGGGGAGTCCGGGGAAGCCGTGCTTCGCCTGAACGCTCGAGACGAACTCGATCTTCCCCGAGGGCGTGCGGAAGCCGGGCTTGCCGTCAAAGCGCAGGAGCCCCTTGGCGTACTTCTCGGTCTCGGGCTTCGGGAACCACTCGCAGACGTTGACGGCCGGCAGCATCGCCTGGCGCTCGGCGTAGCTCGTCCCCCAGGGGCCGAGAATCGAGTCGCAGGCCTTCACCGGGTCGCCGTCGAAGAAGAGCTTCGAGTCGCCAGTTGCGGCCGCGCCGATCGTGAGCGCGATCTTCCAGTCCTCCCAGGCCTCGCCGAGGGGCTTCACGGGCTTTCGCGCGCTCACCTTGCGGCCGTGCACGCCGAAGGGCGCGTAGCGCTCGAAGTTCATCGCCGCGGGGAGCACGAGGTCCATGTCGTGGTGCGTGTCGTCGCGGTAGAAGTAGTCCGTCGCGAAGGAGAAGTCCATCGCACGGATCGCCGCCTTGTATTCGTCCGGGCTCGGCCAGATGAGCACGTTCGTGCCGAAGCCCGCGAAGGCACGGATGCGGCCCGCCTTCACCATCTCGGGGAGCTTGTTGGGGCTGCAGAGCACCTGGAGCTCGTTCCAGACGGGAGCGAACTCGCGGTCGATGCGCTTCGTCTTCTGTTCGGGCTCGTTGAACCACTTCTGGTCGATGAAGGACTTGGTGTAGCCCTCGTCCCAGCGCAGGTAGTCCTCGGGCCAGTTCGCGAAGGTCGAGCCCCCCTTGTTGTCCACGTTCCCCGTGAGCGCCATCAGGAGCGAATAGGCGCGCACGTTGTTGCACCCGTTGCCCTGGTGCGGGACCGACTGTCCGGGAAGCATCATCGAGGAGGGGCCGTCGGCGAAGAGGCGCGCGGCCTCGACCACGTCGGCCGCCGGAACGCCCGTCTCCTTCTCGACGAATTCCGGCGTGAAGGCTTCGGCGTACTTCACGAGCTCCTCGTAGCCCGTGCACCACTTCTCGACGAAGTCGCGCTTCACGAGGCCCTCCTTCACGAGGACGCGGATCATGCCCCAGGCGAGCGCGCCGTCGGTGCCGGGGCGCACCTGCAGGTGCAGGTCGGCCTGCTCGGCCACCTTCATGCGGCGCGGGTCGACCACGATGAGCTTCAGGCCGCGCGCCTTCTGCGCGAGAAGGTTCCTGAAGAACCCGTGGGGCGAGGCCCAGGCGCCGTTCTTGCCGACGATCATCGTGCACTTCGCCTTCGGATTCGGCCCGCCCGAGATCTCCTGACCGTAGGAGAGCTCCAGCGCGTGCACGTAGGCGAGGTTGCAGGCGACCGAGCTCTCGCAGCAGTAGTTGGGGCTGCCGAAGTAGCGCGCGAGGCGCATCACGGGCGGACGGGGCTCCTTCGGGTCGCCGCAGTAGAAGAGCACGCGGTCGGCGCCGTACTTCGCCTTCACGGCGTTCAGGCGCTCGGCGATCATCTTGATCGCCTCGTCCCAGCTGATGCGCACCCAGCCCGGGTCTGCGGCCTCCTTGGGCGCCGTGCGCTTCAGGGGATAGAGCAGGCGGTTGGGGTTATAGAGGCGCTGCAGGGTCGCGATGCCCTTGGAGCAGAGGAAGTGGTTCGGGTGCTCCTTCCAGTTTTCAATGCGGATCACCGTGTTGCCGCGGGCGCGGAAGTGGATGCCGCACATCGGCATGTGGTTGCATGAATCACAGATGGTCCAGCCGGACCATTCGCCTTCGCCGGCAGCGGGAGCCGCATGAACGGCTGCCGGTTGGAAGAGGCCGGCGGCAAAGCCGGCGCCGACGCCCTGGATGAGCGTACGCCTTGAGACGGACGGGTTGACGCACTCCCCGCCCTGAAGGACGGGGATTCTCCACTTGACCAACGCTCAG
>NZ_DAVZJY010000052.1:0-11659 GCF_052272535.1 Sutterella sp.
GCGGCGCGCCGTCCTGCGACGCTCTCCGCGCCTGCCGCGGGCCGGGCGGCGCCTGAGCCGCCGCAGACAATTCAGACCCCGCAGACGGCTCCCCGCCGCACGCTCTCGCCCAAGGGCGCCTTCGGTTCGGCCCTGGCGAGCGCGGCCGAGGCGTCGGGCGCGGTCTTCCGCGAGGCGACGCGCGAAGAGGAGAAGTCCCGCGCGAAGGATGCGGCGGGCCGCGCCGGCGCGCGCGCGGCTTCGGCCGGTCAGGCGAATCCGGGAGTCCGGACGAAGCGCTCCGGGCGCCCGAATCAGACGAACCCGACGAATCGGTCGGGCGGCCGGCCCGCGTCCGCCGCGGACCTCGCCGACCTCACCCGCCGCGGGCTCGGCAGCCGCCGCGGCGAAACGACGGTCGTGCGTGAGGAGACGGACGATGACGCACCGGTGGTCAACCGGGCGGCGACGGCGCCCCGCAGCGACGGCCGGGGCGAGAAGAACGACCGGAACGACCGGAGCGGCCGGAACGCCCGCGGCTCGCGTCCCGACGCGCGCCGCAACCCGCCCCAGGACCGCCCCCGGGGCGATCGTCCGGAGCGCGAACGCCGCGAGCGGCTCACGTTTGCCGAGCGCCGCACGCCGATTCCGCCCTTCGAACTCATGCCGGGACTCCCGGTCTCCGAGCGCGCCCCCGAGATCATCAAGGCAATCCGGGAAAATCAGGTCGTGATCGTCTGCGGCGAGACGGGTTCGGGCAAGACCACGCAGCTCCCGAAGATCTGCCTCATGGCCGGGCGCGGCACGACGGGCCGCATCGGCCACACGCAGCCGCGGCGCATCGCCGCGAGCTCGATCGCGCGGCGCATCGCCGAGGAGCTGAAGACCGAGCCCGGCGACGTCGTGGGCTTCAAGGTGCGCTTCACGGACCACACGGCTCCGGGCGCGACCATCAAGCTCATGACGGACGGCATTCTGCTCGCCGAAACCCAGGGCGACCCGCTCCTCAAGGCCTACGACACGATCATCATCGACGAGGCGCACGAGCGCTCGATCAACATCGACTTTCTGCTCGGGTACTTGAAGCGTCTGCTGCCGCGCCGCCCCGACCTCAAGGTGATCGTCACTTCGGCGACGATCGACGCGGAGCGCTTCGCCGAGCACTTCGCCGTTGACGGCCGCCCCGCGCCCGTCCTCACGATCTCCGGGCGCACGTACCCCGTCGAGATCCGCTGGCGCCCGGTCGAGGACCTCGACGAAGAGGACGACGACCGGTGGCTCACCGCGATCGACGACGCGGTCTGCGAACTCGAAACCGTCGGCCGCGGCGACGTCCTCGTCTTTCTGCCGGGCGAGCGCGAGATCCGCGACGCCGCGGACCGCCTGAGGAAGACTCGCGTCGGGCGCGCCGACATCCTGCCCCTCTTTGCGCGCCTCTCCGCTGCCGAACAGGACCGCGTCTTCAAGCCTTCGGGCGGCCTGCGGCGCATCATCCTCGCGACGAACGTCGCCGAAACCTCGGTGACCGTGCCCGGCATCCGCTACGTGGTGGACACGGGCCTCGCGCGCGTGAAGCGCTACTCCTACCGCTCCAAGGTCGAGCAGCTCCTCGTCGAACCCATCAGCCAGGCCTCGGCCAACCAGCGCGCGGGCCGGTGCGGGCGCGTCGCCGAAGGCGTCTGCATCCGTCTCTACGACGAGAACGACTTCAACCGGCGGCCGGCCTTCACCGACCCCGAGATCATGCGCTCCAACCTCGCCGCGGTGATCCTGCGCGCGATGGCGCTCCACCTGGGCGACATCCGCGAATTCCCCTTCGTGCAGGCGCCGCCCCCGAAGGCTTTCGCCGACGGCTACGCGATCCTGCAGGAGTTGGGGGCGATCGACGAGAAGAACGCGCTCACCGAAGTGGGCCGAGAGCTCTCGCGCCTGCCCGTGGACCCGAAGCTCGGGCGCATGCTCCTCGCTGGGTCCGAGAAGAACGCGCTCCGCGAGCTCCTCGTCATCTGCTCGGGGCTCTCGGTGCAGGATCCGCGCGAGCGGCCGGCCGACCAGCAGCAGGCGGCCGACGAAGCGCACAAGAAGCTCGCCGACGAGCGCTCCGACTTCCTCACCTACGTGAAGCTCTGGGACTGGGTCGAGAAGGCCCGCTCGGAGAAGGAGAGCAATCGCAAGTTCGACCTCGAGCTCAAGCGCCGCTTCCTTTCGCCGAGGCGGCTGCGCGAATGGCGCGAAGTCGAGGCGCAGCTGCGTGCGTTGGTCGTGGACCTCGGCTGGCGCATGAACACCACGCCCGCGACCTACGAGGAGGTGCACCGCGCGCTCCTGACGGGCCTCTTGGGCGGCATCGGCTCCAAGACCGTCGAGTCGGACTTCCGCGCACCGCCCTATGCGGGCGCGCGCGGCATCAAGTTCTGGATCTGGCCGGGCTCGGTGCGCGCGAAGAAGTCGGGCCGCTGGATTCTCGCCGGGCAGATCATCGAAACCTCGAAGCTCTACGCGCGCTGCGTCGCCGACATCGAGCCCGAGTGGATCGAGGCGGCCGCGGGTCCCCTGATCCGCCGCGCCTGGAGCGAGCCGCACTGGGAGAAACGCCGCGGCGAAGTGGTCGCGATGGAGCGCGGAACCCTCTACGGGCTCACGATCTACCAGCAGCGGCGCGTCGCCTTCGCGCCCCACGACCCCAAGCTCGCGCGCGAGATCTTCATCCGCGAAGCCTTGGTTGCAGGGGAGCTTGACGCGCGGCTCCCGTTCTACCAGCACAACCAGCAGCTCGTGCGCGACATCGAGGAGATGGAGCACAAGACGCGCCGGCCCGACGTCCTCGTGGACGACGAGCTGATCTTCGCCTACTACGACGAAAGGCTCCCCGCGGACGTGCTCTCCCTCAAAACGCTCGAATCGTGGTTGAAGGACGCCTCGAAGAGCGACCCGAAGGTCCTCCAGATGACCCGCGAGGAGCTCATGCGCCACGACGCTGCGGGCGCCACCGCGCAGTGGTACCCCAAGGCGCTCGAGATGGCCGGGGTCGAGATGGCGCTCACCTATCAGTTTGAACCGGGCAGCCCCCGTGACGGCGTGACGATGACGGTGCCGCTCTTCGCGCTCAATCAGATCGACCCGGTGCGCTGCGAGTGGCTTGTGCCCGGGATGGTGAAGGAGAAGGCGCAGGCGCTGCTCAAGAGCCTTCCGCAGAAGATCCGCCGCAACTGCGTGCCGCTCCCCGACTTCGCCGCCGGGTTCCTCACCCGCACGGGCGGCGGCGCGCCGCAGAAGAAGGGCTTCCTCGAGGTGCTCGCCGACGACGTGCGCTCGGAGACGGGCGTTCCCTGCACGCCCGGGGACTTCAAGACCGAGCAGCTCCCCGCGCACCTCATCCTCAACTTCAAGGTGGTCGACGAACACGGCCGGCAGCTCGCGATGGGGCGCAACCTCGCCGAGCTGCGCGCCGAATTGGGCGAGGCCGCGCAGGAGACCTTCCGCAGCGTCGCCCAAGCCGACGCCGCCGTGGCGAAGGACCTCGCCGACCAAATCACCGACTGGACCTTCGGGGAGCTCCCCGAACTCATGGAGATCCAGCGCCGGGGCGAAACGCTGATCGGCCACCCCGCCCTCGTCGACGAGGGCGACGCCTGCGCGATCGAAGTCTTCGACGATCCGCTCGAAGCCGAGAAGGCGCACCGGAAGGGCCTGAGGAAGCTCTTCCGGCTGACGCTCAAGGAGCAGGTGCGCTTCGTCGAGCGCAGCCTCCGGGACCTCGGCCGCGTGCAGATGCAGGCCTCGGTCGTGCCCGGGCTCTCGCAGAACTTCGAGAACTTCGAGGCGCTCGAGAGCGACGTCGTGGACTGCGTGCTCGAGGCGACCGCCTTGGTCGAGCCCCTGCCCACGGATGAGGTCTCCTTCCGCGCCCGCCGCGAAGACGTCCGCGGGCGGCTCTCGCTCGTTGCGGGCGAAGTTTCGCGCCTCCTCACCGACATCGCCACCACGGCGGCGGCGATTCCCCTGAAGCTCAAGCGCCTCTCGGGCGAGAAGGCGCTCGTGGAGGACGTCACCGCGCAGCTCACGCGCCTCTTCCCCGCGCACTTCCTCCTCTCGGCGCCCCTCACGCAGCTCATGCACTATCCGCGCTACCTGAAGGCGGTCCTCCACCGGCTTGAGCACTACGGCGACGATCCGGCGCGCGATGCTTCGCGCCAGGCCGAGATCGAACGGCTCTCGACGCCGTGGCTGCGCGCCGTGGCCGCCCGCCGCGGACAGACGGACGCCCACCTCGAGGACTTCCGCTGGATGCTCGAGGAGCTGCGCGTGTCGCTCTTCGCGCAGCAGCTGCGCACCCCGATGCCCGTGAGCGTGAAGCGCCTCGAGCGCATCTGGCAGTCGATCGCGCGGCTTTGAGTCCTCCCGCGCCCGTTCGTCCCCGGCCGGCGGGCGGACGGGCGCAGACACAAAACGGAATTCTTTTCATTTTGTTGCAGAAGGGGTAAACGCCCTTGTGCCGCTCCGAACCCGCGGAGGACAATCAAGGGATTCACGCCCTCATCCGAAGGGATGGTGCGTCCCCGATCCGGATGCGCCCGTCCCCTGCGTCCTCCGCTGCGCCCGAAATGCTTCCTCCCGTCCGTAAATTCGTCTTCACGCTCGCCGCAGCCGCGGCGATGCAGTTCGCACTTGGGGGCGCCGCTCCCGTCCTTGCGGCGCAGACGCCGCCCGCCAAAACCGTGCAGGCGAAGAAGGCCGTGAAGACGGCGGTGAAGAAGACCTCGACGGCGAAGGCCTCGGCGAAGCGCGCCGCGGCGAAGACGCCGCAGAAGGCGCGCGCCGTGAAGACGTCGTTGCAGAAGAAGCCCGTGCGCCGCGTGAAGCAGCGCCGCGCGGGCATGTCGCCCTCGCAGGCGACCCTCGCGGGCCTGAGAAAGACCGAGGATCCGCTGATGCTCGGCAGCTCCGTCGCCTATGCAGTCGATCAGGACACGGGCGAGGAGCTGGTGGTCAAAAACGCCGACGTGCCGCTGCCCATCGCTTCGGTGACGAAGCTGATGACGGCGCTCGTGATCGCCGAGAGCGAACTGCCGCTCAACGAGAAGCTGCGCGTCACGCGCGAGGACTACGTGCGCTCGACGGCGAGCTCGAAGCTGAGGAGCGGCATGCGCGTCACGCGCGGCGCGCTCCTGCAGGCCGCGCTCATGTCGAGCGACAACCGCGCGGCTCATGCTTTGGCGCGCACCTATCCGGGCGGCAAGCGCGCGCTCGTCGCCCGGATGAACGAGCGCGCCCGGGCGCTCGGCATGAGCGACTCGGCCTTCACCGATCCGACGGGGCTCGACAACGGCAACCACTCCACCGCCCGCGACTTGAGCAGGCTCGTCGCGGCCGTCTACGAGCACCAGGAGATCCGCAGCGCCTCGACGCAGCCCTTCGCGACCATCACCGCGGGCAAGCGCCGCGTGAACCTCTCGACCACGAACCGCCTGATCGGCGACCCCTCCTGGCGCATCGGCATCCAGAAGACGGGCTTCACCACCGCAGCGGGTCGCTGCATGGTCGTGCAGAGCGACGTGGGCGAGCGCCGCCTCGTGATGGTGGTGCTCGACAGCCCCAACAACGCGCAGCGCGCGAACGACATGCGCACGATGCGCGCCTACGTCGAAGGCGAGGCGGAGTTCCGCCGCGGCTTTGAAGAGACTGTCCCCTACGAGATCTTCTGACGCCTCCAAGCCCACCCCGAACGAAAAAGCCCGTTCCTCCCTCTGCCGGAAGAACGGGCTTTTCAATTTCCACCGGACGCCCCCGGAGGGGGGCGTTCGGGAGGGCTTCACCTTCAGGCCTCGGGGAGCGCCTGCGCGACGATTTCGGCGACGTCCTCGAGCACGATCGACTCGGCGTCCCGGCCGGCCGTGGCGCGGGCGCTCTCGAGCATCGTGAGGCAGTGCGGGCAGGCCGTGGCGATGCGCCCGGCGCCCGTGGCGCGCAGCTGCTCGAGGCGAATCACGTTGATGCGCTTTTCGCCCAGCTTCTGTTCGGTCCACATCTGTCCGCCCCCGGCGCCGCAGCAGAAGGTCTTTTCGCCCGACTCTGCGGGCGAGAGGGGAGCGGCACCCGCCGCGGCGAGCACCGCCCGGGGCGCGGCCGTCACGTGGTTCTGCCGCGCGAGGTAGCACGGGTCGTGGAGAACCGTCGTCACGGCGCTCCGCGCTCCTTCGGGGAGCGTGAGGCGGCCTTGGTCGAGGAGCTCCCGGATGAAGGTCGTGTGGTCCACGACCGCGAAGCCGCCGCCCTCGAAGGCCGCGTATTCTTGGCCGAGCGTGTTGAAGCAGTGCGGGCACGCGGCGAGGATCCGTCCGAACGTGTAGCGCGAGAGGTTCTCGATGTTCTCCTGCGCGGCCGTCTGGAAGAGGTACTCCTCGCCGAGGCGGCGCGCGAACTCCGCGTGGCAGCGCTCTTCGGCGAGCACGGCGAAGTTGACGCCCGCGGCGCGCAGGATCCTCACCATCGCGCGGGCGATGCGGCGGGCGCGGCGGTCGTAGCTCGCCGCGCAACCGACCCAGTAGAGCACGTCGTACTGGACGCCTTCTTCGGCGACGGGCACGTCGAGGTCCTTCGCCCAGTCCATGCGCTCGTAGGGATCAAGCCCCCAGGGGTTCCCGACCGAAGCGGTGTTCTCCAAGGCCGCCGCAGCCCCTTCGGGGAATTCGCCCGCTTCGAGCGCGAGGTGGCGGCGCATCTCGACGATGAGGTCCGGGGTCTGGATCTCCGCCGGGCAGGCGCGCGCGCACGCGCCGCAGGTCGTGCAGGAGAAGAGCTCCTCGTGCGTGACGACGTCGCCCACGAGCGAACGGCCGTCCTCTTCGCCGGTGCGCACCCGTTCGCGCAGCTTCATCACGATCGTGCGGGGCTTCAGAGGCGTGCCGGCGCGCACGGCCGGACAGACGTCGTTGCAGCGGCCGCACTCGACGCAGGCGTCGAGCGCCGCGCGGTCGGTCCACTTGAGCTGGTCAATTTTGGAGAGCCCGAAGGTCTCCTGCTCCTCGATGTTGTCGATCTTGGAGAGCACGCCGTCGGGGGCGGCCTTCCTCACGGCGATGCCGGTGGGCGTGCGGTAGGCGTGGGCGTAGAAGGTGAGCGGGGCGGCCGCGATGAAGACGAGCGCGGCGAGGCCGTGGACCACCCAGAGGAGGACGTGGGCCGATTCGAGCGCGGGGGCCGTCGCGCCGCAGGCGAGAAGCGCCCGGGCGATGAGAGCGCCCACGGGCGAAAAGTCGATCCAGGCGGGCTGCTGCACGGCAAGCCGCAGGCCCTCGATCACGTAGCCCGTGAGGACGATGAAGGCGAGCGACGCATAGGCGCAGACGAAGCGTCGGTCGCGCGGGAGGTCCGAATCCGTGAACCAGCGGCGCCATGCGCCGAAGCCGAGCGCGGCGAGAACGGCGACGCCGGCGACGTCGAGGATAAGCTTGTAGGCGAGGTAGACGCCGCCCTTGAGGAACTGTTCGCCGAAGACGTAGTGCCCGACGTCCCAGTCAAGCGTCGCCGCGGCCGTGCCGAGAAAGAGGAGAAAGAAGCCGAAGACGAGGATCGCGTGCATGCGCCCGGCCTTCGTCTCGCGGATGCGCGACTGAAGGAGCGCTTCGGAGACGAGGCGCTCCTTCCTGGCGGGATCGGCGGACAGGTGCTCGTCCCTGCCGCGCCGCCAGCGACGCACGTTCAGGACGACGCCCCAGGCGCAGAGCCCGACGGCGACGATGGCGAGAAGGTAGACGCCGACTTCGCCCCAGAGCGGGACGTTCCAGAAGGCGGGGCGGATGGGGAGGTCCGCAGTCAGGGGGACGGTCATTCTTTTTGAGAATTCTTCTGTTTCTTCGATGGACGGCCGAACGGCCGGCCCCGAGCATAACGGAGTTGGAGCGCCTTGTGCCTAATGCCGCTGCCGCCCTCCAATGAGGGAGGGAGGGCGGCTCATCCTTCCGGAGGGGATGAGCGAAGATGCAGGGTGGGGCGATTCCTTTGCGCAAGCCTTGGGATCGTGCGCATGAGGCTGGGCCAACTTCGCTGCAAACCCATGGTACGCACCACTGAAGCGCGGCTCCAGGGGTCTTGGGCGCGCCGCGGCAAAGGGCCCCAAGATTGGAAAAACAAAAAGTCCCGAACCGCCGCGGCGATTCGGGACTTGCTGTTTGGTTGCGGGGGAAGGATTTGAACCTCCGACCTTCGGGTTATGAGCCCGACGAGCTACCGGACTGCTCCACCCCGCGGTGAATCCGGTCTGCATCAGAAGCAGAGAACTGAATTATGCAGTGAAGATTCGAAGTTGTCAAGGGTTTGAAAAAGATTTTTTCCTTCGAACGAAGGGATTCTGTATAATTCCAGAAACTTCATATAT
Organism: Sutterella sp.; assembly: GCF_052272535.1. Lineage (NCBI taxonomy): Bacteria > Pseudomonadati > Pseudomonadota > Betaproteobacteria > Burkholderiales > Sutterellaceae > Sutterella > Sutterella sp. The sequence continues at coordinate 8,357 of NZ_DAVZJY010000052.1, forward strand.
TTGAGAGGGAACTTAGGATGGCTGAAGGAACGGTCGTGCTCAGCACGCACCTCACCGAAGCGCAGTGGGCGGCCTTCGAGGCGAAGACGCGGGCGGCGGGAATGGCTCCGGAGGAGACGCTGCGCATCCTCGCGCTGCGCTACATCGACGCGGGGCGGCTCGATGCCGGCGGCCGGATGCCGGTCGTGAAGATGACGGACGCTCCCGCGGCGCTCCGGCGTCGGCTTGACCTCTGTGCGAAGCGCCATGATCCGGCGCCCAAGGCCTGAAGGAAGCATCTGCAGAGTGAAAACCACCTCTCTATAATTAGACGATTTCAGCCGGGCGTGCTCCTTTCGGATTAGAAGCGGGGAGGCGCGCGGCGGACCCAAAGAATTTCTCACTGTCACCACAAGTCATGCTCTACTCCATTGCCCGGCGCATTCTCTTCTCGATGAACCCCGAGACGGCTCATCACATCATCATGGCGAACCTTGACTGGGCGGTGCAGCTGGGCGTCACGAAGCTGGTGACGCACATGCCCGACGACGATCCCATCGAGGTGATGGGTCTGCGCTTCCCGAACACGATCGGCCTTGCGGCCGGCATGGACAAGGACGGCGAGCGCGTCTCCGCCTTCGGCGGACTCGGCTTCGGCCACGTCGAAATCGGCACGATCACCCCGCTCGCGCAGCCGGGCAACCCCAAGCCCCGCCTCTTCCGTCTGATTCCCGCGGGCGGCGTCATCAACCGCATGGGCTTCAACAACGAAGGCGTGGACAAGGTGCTGCAGAACCTGCGTTCCGCGGACGCCTTCCGTCTGCGCGGCGGCATCCTCGGCATCAACATCGGCAAGAACGCCGTCACGCCGATTGAGAATGCGCTCTCGGACTACGAGAAGTGCCTCGACAAGGTCTACGACGCCGCGGACTACATCGCGATCAATATCTCCTCGCCCAACACGAAGAACCTCCGTCAGCTCCAGGGTGCGGGCGAACTCGACCACCTCGTGGGCGGCATCGTCGCCAAGCGCGAGGAGCTCAAGGCCGCGCGCAACGGCAAGCACGTGCCGATCGCGGTCAAGCTCGCTCCGGACCTCGAGAACGACGACATTCTGCGTTGCGTGGATACCCTCATTGAAAAGGGCATCGACGGCGTGATCTGCACGAACACGACGATCTCCCGCAAGGGCGTCGAGGGGCTCCTGCACGCCGAAGAGACGGGCGGCCTCTCGGGTGCGCCGTTGCGCGAGCGTTCCACCGCGGTCGTGCGTCTCGTCGCCGAGCACGTCAAGGGCGCCATTCCGATCATCGCCTCGGGCGGCGTGATGACGGGCGCGGACGCCGTCGAAAAGATGGAGGCGGGCGCGAAGCTCGTGCAGCTCTTCACGGGCTTCATCTACAACGGCCCGAAGGCCGTCGCCGACAGCGTCGAGGCGGTCGCCGCCTGGCGCAAGCAGCACGGGATGTGACCGGTTCCGGGGCGCCGCTTGAGCGCCCTCCCGAATCCGACAACCCCCAAGAGAGGCGCCCGCGGTCTTCCGTGAGGCGCCTCTTTCACATCCGGAGAGAAGAACCATGCGCGTATTCGTCGGTCTTCTGCTGCCTGCGGCGCACTTGCGCACGCTCGACGCGGTGCTGGAAACCCTGCGGCGGGACTCCCTCGCGCGAAGGCCGTTGGAGCCGCGTTGAAAATCTGCACGTGGCGCCACGCCTTCGTGGGCGAAGTGACGCCGGGAGAGGCGCGCCGCATCGCCGCGGCGCCCGAGGGACTCGAGCCCGTTGGCCTGAACCTCGGCCTCGCGCAGATCGGGCGCTTCGGGCGCGGCACTCTCTGGGCGGGACTCGTGGAGCGGGACCGAGCTCGGACGCCTCGCCGGGCGCGTGCGGGAGCTGCTCGACCGTTTGGGCGTCGCCTACGATGCGAAGCCCTTCCGGGCGCACGTCACGCTTGGCGCGCGACTGGCGCGGTCCGGCGCCGGAGGATCTTGGGATCCCGATTCCCGCCGGCGGAGGAGCGCCGCGGCCGATGAAGCCGGTGCTCTTCGAGTCCGCGCGCGACGAGCGCGGAGCGGTCCGCTATCGAGTGGTGAGGGCTCGGGCGCCGGACTGACGCCTGAGGGAGGTCACCCCTTTAGGGAGCGACGGCGATGAGGCAGCCCGCGCGCGCCTGCGCGGCGGAGAGCTTCAGGACGCAGTGCCGCGCACCGCGGCCCGATACGTTGGCAAGCCCGATCAACTGTCCTGCTGCGGAGAGCACCGGATAGGGGCGCTCTTCGGAGAGGATCCGCTCGGAGTCGATGCAGTAGAGCATCGTGTCGTCGCCCTCGGGACGCGTGAAGTAGACGCGGAAGTACCCTTCGCGGGCGAGGCGGTGCGAGCCGATGAGGAAGGCGGCGAGATAGAGAACGCCGCTCACGACGGCGAGGATGAGGGCGCGGATCGCGATGACGAGCGGGTCTGCGCCGAAGGCGCGCTCAAAGAGGAAGGGGCTCTGCGCCTGGAGCTCTTCGACAGAGCCGAAGACGGTGAGGTGCCAGTGGTCGGCGAGATGCTGTGGAGCCCCCTTTGACTCCGCGGTGATGCTGTAGACGCCGGGAGTCGTTTCGGGAGCGGCGAAAAGCTCCGCCGTCCAGTGGACGTCCTTCGAAAGGACCGAACGGCTGTAGCGGATGGAGTCCACGCGCACTCCCTCGGCGGGCTGCGCAAAGCGCAACACCACACTCGAGGCGCTGCCTTCCGAGGACAGCGTCCCGGAAATGGTCGTGCTGCCGCCGGAGAAAACGGAGAGCGCGTCCCGGGGAGTACGGATCTGACCCATCAGGGCGTCGAGCGAGGCGATGATGCCGAGCAGGACGGCGAATACGACGCAGAGGCCGATGGCGCGCTTCACCGCACGGAGCAGGAGAAGCGAGCGCGGCAGAAGTTGACCGCGTCGTATGTGCATGGTGTGGTTCCTTTGTGTTTCGACGGAGGGGGACCGGCGGAACAGTGCGTCCGCTATCGTGGAGGAGCGCTCAGAAGTGTTGAGGCCCGCGCGCAGGAGGAGAGAACGACCTCTCCCTCTCATGGCGCCACATTCTATGAAGGACACGGGAGACGGCGCATGCCTCCGTCTGAGTAGTCCGCCTGAGGGAGCGTGATGCGACGCAACGAAGGATTTTTTCGCCGCCCCCTTGACAAAACCGCCGAGCCTAGACATAATTCGCGTCCTGCTTCCGAACGAAGCAGCAAACAAGTCCGGAACGACGCGAACGAATCAAAAATTCCTCAAATCGCTCTTGACAAGAAGGAAAGACTTCTATAAGATTTCGATCCTTCGCTG
>NZ_DAVZJY010000053.1:0-11489 GCF_052272535.1 Sutterella sp.
CCGCGCTCGCGCGGATCACCCGCGCGCGCGGCGTCGTCACCGCCGCCCGCGTGGACCGCGGCGAATGCATCCCGCAGGCGTTGCGGTGGCTCGCCGCTGCTGGATTCCCCGTGCAGAAGAGCGCGAAGCGCTTCTCGATCTTCACCTGGCCCGAACATTGGGACGGGCGGCCCCGCGACCGCCACGTCGTGCGCGACGCGGTCCGCGAGGGCGGGCGGCTCGCCGAAGAGCTCCTGCGCCGCCGGCCGCTCCTCGTCCTCTTTCTCTCGAGTCAGCTCCTTGACGCCGCGAACGACCCCGAAATGATCGGGCGGTTCGCGCCTGCGCTCGGACGCCCCCTCGAGCCCGCCTTCCGGCTTTCGTCCGGGCGCCTGCGCATTCTCGGGCAGCGCTGGGAGCGCACGCTCATGGCGGGAGTGCCGCTGCCGCGGCGCACGCACCGCGCGGAGCTGAACGACGAGGTCGCGCGGGCGCTCCGCCTGCTCTTCGAGCGCGAGGAGCTCCTCTGAAGGGGCAAAAGCGCCTGGGGCCGGCGGCAGGGCGCGGATTCGCCCGATGCTGATGCGCTCGGGCGCCTGTGGCATCATGCAGGCGTTTGCCTTTTCTGCCTCTCGCCCACCCTGCATGACCCCACCATCCCCGACTCTTCCGGCGCCCGGCGGCGCCCAAGACGTTCCCGACGCCGCCCCGTCTCAGACGCCCCTCAAGACGCTCGCCGACCTCGAGCGCCGGCTCGAGCTCCTCGGCGCCAAGGCGGGCCACAAGCGGCTCGTCTACCGCGCGTGGCTCGGGCTCGCGCCCTGGCCCGATCAGGAGGCGTTCTCTTCGGGCAGGCGGCCGCTCCCCCCGAAGCGCGTCCTCGACGCCCTGGCGCAGATCCGACAGGCGCTCGAGGCTGCGGCGCGCATCCGCTCGCGCCACCCGGGCGGCGACCCGGAGAGCGAGCGGCTCCTCGTCACCCTGGGCGACGGGCAGACGGTCGAGTCGGTGCTGCTTCCCCGTCGGGGCGTCTGCGTCTCGACGCAGATGGGGTGCGCCGTCGGGTGCGTCTTCTGCATGACGGGCCGGGGCGGCCTGGTGCGCCAGCTCACCGACCTCGAGATCGTCGCGCAGGCGGCGACGGCGCGCCGGCTTCGTCCCGCAACGAAGAAGGTGGTTTTCATGGGCATGGGCGAGCCTTCGCACAACCTCAGGAACGTGCTTTCGGCCGTGCGGTTTCTCGCCCAATACGGCGCCTTCGGCCACAAGGACCTCGTGATTTCGACGGTGGGCGACCCCAGGCTCTTCGACGAGCTGAACGCCTCCGACGTGCGCCCGGCGCTCGCTCTGTCGCTCCATACGGTGGACGACGAAAAGCGCTCGCGCCTGCTGCCGCGCGGCTGCCGCATGAAGGTCGCGGACCTCGTCGCCGCGGCCGAGGCCTGGGGGCGGACGTCGGGCTATCCCGTGCAGTACGAATGGACCCTGATGAAGGACGTCAACGACGGCTTGGACGAGATCGACGCGTTGGGACGGCTTCTCGCCGGCCACTATGCGATGGTGAACTTCATTCCGGTGAACGCCGTGGAGGGGAGCCCCTACCGGCGTCCCGAACGGGAGCACGCCGCGGAGCTCGTGCGCCGGCTGCGGTCTGCGGGCGTCGTCGCGACGCTGCGCGACTCGGCCGCGCAGGACGTGGACGGCGGCTGCGGACAGCTGCGCGCCCGCGTCCTCAAGGAATTCCGAGGCGCGGGTGAAGCGCATGAAGCGGGGGAGATGATGCCATGAGTGAAGAAGTCGTCAACACGCTCGAACTCACCGAACGGCTCGTCGAGACGCCCGTTCCGGCCGCGCGCCGGCGGCGCTTCTGGCTCGCCTGGTGGCTGTGGGCGGTCTTCGGCGCCGCCGTCACCTTCTCGGGAACCCTTGCGGGAACCTGGACTGCGGTGGCGCTCATCCTCACCTTGCCCTTCTGGGTGCTCTTCGTCCTTTGGCCCCTCTTCTGGATCCGCGACCGGCTGCGCGCCAAGCGCCTCTGGGCCGCGGAGGTGCTCGTGCTCCTCGCGCCCGAGCGCAGGGGGGAAGCGGAGGAGAAGACGGCGCTTCCCGTAATCGTGGGGCGCGCCGGCGGCCTCCTCGTTCCGCTCGTCGCCTGGGAGAGCGCCTTCCCGGCGCTGCCTCCCGACGAGCTCGGTGTGCAGACGCTCCCGCCCGGGCGTTTCGCCGGCGTGAAGCTTCCCGTACTCGAAGCCGAGGCGCTTCTCCAAGCTCCGGAGCTTGCGCTCCCCGCCGCCGACGCGGTGGTGGACCCCGACCGGGAGGCCGCCGCCCTTTGGGTTGAGCGGCTGCGTGCGGCCCGACGGTCAACTACCCCACAACCGCCGACGGCGCAGGCGCGGGTCTAAGAGGGAAAGACCGCGGCGCCCGCCGCAGGGATGATGCCGTCGGCCGACGGTGCGTCAGTCCTCCACGAACGCCTTCTCACGCCCCGAGCGCACCGAGGGGAGGATGACGAGGAGGAGCAGGAGCGCGGAGACCGCGAGGATCGAGCCCGAGATCGGCCCCGTCAAGAAGGTCGTGAGGTCGCCGCGGGAGAGCAGGAGCGCGCGGCGCATGTTTTCTTCGAGCATGGGCCCGAGGATGAAGCCGAGGATCAGGGGCGCGCACTCGCAGCCGAACTTGTTGACGATCCACCCGAAGACGCCGAACCCGATCGTGATCCAGATGTCGAAGGGGTTGTTGTTGATCGAGTAGACGCCGATCGCGCAGAAGACGAGGATCGCCGGGTAGAGGAGCCGGTAGGGCACGCGCAGCAGCCGCACCCAGACGCCGATCAGCGGGATGTTGAGGATGATGAGGAAGACGTTGCCGATCCACATCGAGACGATGAGGCCCCAGAAGAGCGACGGGTTCGTGGTCATCACCTGGGGGCCGGGCGCAATGTCGTGGAGCATGAGCGCGCCGATCATCAGGGCCATCACGGCGTTCGAGGGAATGCCGAGCGTGAGCATCGGGATGAAGCTCGTCTGGGCGCCGGCGTTGTTCGCCGACTCGGGACCCGCGACGCCGCGGATGTTGCCTTCGCCGAAGGCCGGGGAGGCCTTCGCGCCCGCGAGCTTCTTCTCGAGCGTGTAGGAGGCGAAGGACGAGAGGAGCGCGCCGCCGCCCGGCAGGATGCCGAGGAGCGAGCCCAGAATCGTGCCGCGGGCGATCGGACCCGCGCTCGCCTTCAGGTCGGCCCTCGAGGGCAGAACGCGGCCGACGGGGGTGGGGTCCGCTTCGCGGCCGCCCAAGGTCTCGAGGTTGCGGATGATCTCGGCGAAGCCGTAGACGCCCATCGAGAGCGCGACGAAGTCGAGGCCGTCCATGAGCTCGTCCACGCCGAAGACGTAGCGAAGCGCCCCGGAGTTGACGTCCATGCCGACGCATCCGAGGAGGATGCCGATCAGGATCATGCCGACCGCCTTCAGGAGCGAACCGCTCGCGAGCACCACCGCGCCCACGAGGCCGAGCACCATGAGGCTGAAGTATTCGCGCGGGCCGAACTCGAAGGCGACGAGCGTGAGGGGTTCGGCGAAGGCGGCGATCAGCACCGTCGCGAAGCACCCCGCGATGAAGCTGCCGATCGCGGCGATGCCCAACGCGGCGCCCGCACGTCCCGCCTTGGCGAGCTTGTGACCGTCGATGCAGGTGACGACCGCGGCCGCTTCGCCCGGGATGTTGACGAGAATGGCGGTCGTGGAACCGCCGTACTGCGCGCCGTAGTAGATGCCCGCCAACATGATGAGCGCGGTGGACGGGTCGAGCGCGTAGGTGATCGGGAGCAGCATCGCGACGGTCGCGACCGGTCCCATGCCGGGGAGCACCCCCACGAGGGTGCCCAAGGAGACGCCCACGAAGCAGTAGAGCAGGTTCGTGAGGCTCACGGCGCTCTCGAGGCCGATCCAGAGGTGATTGAGGAGTTCCATGACCGGGCCTTTAGAGGAAGACGGGCCAGAGTGGGACGATGAGTCCGAGGCCGCCGATGAAGAGAAGCGCCGAGAGGGTCGTGAGGATCACGGCCGAAATGAGGGCGTCCCTCAGGCGGAAGAGCGGGTGCGCGAGGGAGGAGAACACCACCATGAGGGCGATCGAGAGCGCGAACCCCAGCGTGAGGAGCGTCGCGGCGTAGAGCGCGACGCTGCCGAGAACGAGGATGGGCGCCTTTGGGGAGCCTAGTTCAATGCGGGAGAGTTCGTGCGCCGCGGGCGTATGGATGAGCGCCTTCACGACGATGGCGAGGCCCGTGAGCATCAGGCCCGAGGAGATGATGAGCGGAAAGTAGCCCGGTCCCATGCGCGCGAGCGTGCCGACTTCGTTTTCACCGAGGGTCGTGGCGCCGAAGAGCCCGATCGCGATGTAGAAGAGCCCGGCGGCGAAGTCCTTCTGGTTCTTGATCATTTGTATTTTTTCCCGCTCCGCCGCTGCGGGCGGCGGGCGGGGAGGTTTTGGTCTTGGTATGGTCGTCTTCCGAGCGTTCCGGGGGCGGCCGCTCGAAGTCGGTGGATTATGACTTCTTCCGCCCCATCGCGGGAGCGGCGCCCCACGCCGAAGAAAACGCAAACGGCTCTGCAGCAGAGGCAGAGCCGGAGGGGAGGGGCTGTGGGAGCGGGCGCAGGGCCTCCAGAGAGGGAGCCTGCGCCGGCAGGCCGGAGAGCGTCAGTCGACGCGCGCGCCCGCGAGCTTCACGAGGACCTTGTACTTCGCCGCCTCTTCGTCGATGAGCGCCTTGAATTCGGCGGGCGTGTCGGGGGCGGGGAGCGCGCCGAAGGCGCGGAACTTCTTGTCCATCGCCGGGTCCTTCAGGGCCGCGGTGATCGCCTCGTTGAGGGTCTTCACGTTCTCATCGGACGTGGCGCCGGGCACGAGAAGGCCGAACCAGGTGTAGATGTCGAAGTCCGGGACCCCGGACTCGATCATCGTCGGGGCGTCGGGCAGAAGCGGCGTGCGCTCCTTCGAGGTGACGGCGAGCGCGATCAGCTTGCCTGCCTTGATGTTGGCCGAAGCCGAGGCGAGGTTGTCGAAGATCAGGTCGGTCTGGCCCGAAATCACCGAGAGGAGCGCCGGCGCGGCGCCCGCGAACGGGATGTGGACCATGTCGATGCCGGCCTTGTTCTTGAGGAGCTCGCCCGCCATGTGGCCCGCCGAGCCGTTGCCGCCCGAGGCGTAGTTGAGCTTGCCGGGGTTCTTCTTGGCGTAGGCGATGAGGTCCGTCACGGACTTGATGCCGGTCTTCTCGGAGAAGGCCGGGGTGATCACGAGGACGTTCGTCGCGGTCGCCACCATCGTGACGGGCTTGAAGCCCTTCTCGGGATCGTAGGGGAGCTTCTTGTAGAGCGAGGGGTTGATGCCGAGGGTGGCGACGGCGCCCATCACGAGGGTGTGGCCGTCGGGACGGGCGTGCGAGACGTAGCTCATGCCGATGTTGCCGCCCGCGCCGGGACGGTTCTCAACGACGACGGTGCCGAGGACGGACTGAACGGCGTCGGCGATGGCGCGCGCGGAAACGTCGAGCGGGCCTCCCGGCGGGTACGGAACGACGATGCGGATCGGATTGCCGCCCTCGCCCTTCAGTGCCGCGGCCTGTGAAGTGATCGGAAAGTAGGTGGCGCTCGTGAGTGCCACCGCTCCGATGGCGCCCAACATTGTGCGACGCTGCATGACTGCTGCTCCTATGAGGTGCAAAAATGCCTTCCGCAGCATGCGAAAGGCTTGAAATATCTGGTCCGAGCCGTGCAAACAACGAGGGAATGCGAGACTCGTGGAGCTAATTACACCATGCCCGCAAATGGTGCGCGCAGGCGCGGAAGAAGGGATCCGGCGCACGCTTGCGGCGCCTCAGCGCGTCTAGGTCGGACGGCTTAGGGGAAATTCGCAGAGGTACTGGACTCAGGCGCCGAGCCACTTCTTGGCGAGCGCGTCGAGCACGCCCGCACGCTCGATTCGGCCCCAGGCGGAGAAGAGGAGCGGCGCGAGAGGCTCCGAGCGCCCCGAGGGTTCGCCCGGCGCCGCGGGCCTGCGGGCGCCCCGGCGCACGAGCATCGTCTTCCAGGCTTCGGGCGTGAGCGCGCGCCCGTTCATCGCGAGCGTGAGGCGCACGTCGCGCGCGGCGTACCAGCGCGCCTCGAAGGAGTCGGTGATCATCACGTCGCCCACTTCGGAGGCGATGCGTGCGGGGATCGAGGCGTTGTCGGGGACGGTGGTCACCTGGCAGCGCGTGAGGCGGCGGTCGACGAACTGCTCGTTCGTGCCGCCCGGATTCTTGATCACGCGGACGTCGGGTTGGTTGAGGTCCTCCGGCGTCAGGAAGCGCCCTTCGTCGGCCTTTCTGATGAGCGCCACCTTCGCGAAGGGCGCGTAGCGCGGCAGGTCGTCGGCGCGCCGGGCGCGCTCGGGGAGCCACGAGACGCCGCCCGCGGCGACGTCGAAGCGCCCCGCCTCGAGATCCGTGAAGAGCGTGGGCCAACTCGTGAGCACGAAGACGGGGGCGAGCCCCGCCTCGCGGCAGAGCGCCTCGGCGAGGTCGATGTCATGTCCGACGAAGCCCGCGGGGCACCCCTCGTCGATGATGCCGAAGGGGAGATAATCGCCGGGAATGCCGAAGCGCAGCCGGGGCTTGTGGTTGATCATCGTCGGGCTCCTCAGTATTCAAGGTCGACCGTGACGGGAGCGTGGTCTGAGGGCTGCGCGTTGGCGCGTGGACGGGCGTCCACGGCCGCGTTTCTCACGGCGCCCGCAAGGGCGTCGGAGACGAGAAGCAGGTCGATCCGGAGGCCGTGGTTCTTCTCAAAGCCGCTCTGGCGGTAGTCCCACCACGAGAACGTGGCGGCGGGCTGCTCGAAGAGCCGGAAGCTGTCGCAGAGCCCAAGCGACAGGAGGCGCGAGAGCGCGGCGCGCTCCGGCGCCGAGCAGAGAATCCTCCCCTCCCAGGCGGCGGGGTTCCAGACGTCGGCGTCGGCGGGCGCGATGTTGAAGTCGCCCCCGAGGATGAGGCGGGGGTTCTCTGCGAGCAGGGCCTTCAGGTGCCGCGTGAGGACGGAGATCCAGTCGAGCTTGTAGAGGTACTTGTTCGACCCCACCTCCTGACCGTTCGGGAAGTAGCCCCCGCAGAAGCGGATGGGGTCGTCTCCGGCGACGGGCGTGAGGAGCGCCGAGACGAAGCGCTTCTGCGCGTCTGGGTAGCCCGGGAGCCCGAGCTCCACCACCTCGGGCGCGCGGAGGACTGAGCGCTTCACGGCGAGCGCGACGCCGTTGTAGGTCTTCTGCCCGGTGAAGACGACGTCGAAGCCCGCCGCGTTGAAGGCGGCCGCGGGAAAGACGTCGTCGGTCATCTTCGTCTCCTGCATCACGAGGGCGTCCGCGCCCGAGAGCGCGAGCCAGTCGAGCACCTGCGGGAGGCGGACCTTGAGGGAGTTGACGTTCCAGGAAGCAAAGCGCAGCCGGGTCATGCTGAGGGCACCTTGAGTGAATTCAATGGAAGGAGCATCAGTGTGCCACAGCGCTGGAGGCCGGGACGGCGCGGTGTTCCGCCAGGCGTCCCGCCGCATCCTCAAAAATCCGGTCGAGCCAGACGCCTTCTTTCTCAATCCGCCGCACCTGCAGGTGGTCGTCGTCCTTGTACCACTTGAGGAGGTTGCACATCCCGTTCGGGCAGACGAAGGGCGTCGGGTCGATGAACTCCGCGACGTCGCCGAGAACGCGCTGCACGAGGTCGTTGCCCCGTCTCCAGTTCTCCTCCTTCGGGAGGGGCACGATGAAGTCGGACGCCTTGAAGTCGCTGCGGTCATAGTGGCGCAGCGGATCGAAGTCGCCCTGGCGCCCGTCCACCGAGGGCGTCCACGGGTAGTCAAGGAGCACGAAGAGCTTCAGGTTCCCGCGGGCCTTGACGGCCGCGCGCAGGTCTTTGAGTTGGTCGGCGAAGAGCGGATCCTCTGTCTTGGTCCCCCACATGCTGGCGACCACGAGCGTCTTGAGGCGCGGGTCCGCGATGAGCTTCGAGAGCGCGCGGAATTCCTTGGGCCAATCGCTGCGCGAAAAGAGGAACTTCCCCGACTGCGCGAACATCGCCGCAGGGACGCCGTATTGGGCGGCGAGCCGCTCTGCTCGGAGGTAGTACTCGGCGCAGTGGGAGTCGCCGAAGAAGAACACCGCGGGGAAGTCGCCCGGGGTCTCCGTCCGGAGCGTGATGCCCTCCGCGCTGACTTCGGGCGCAGCATTGTAGGGAGCCCATTCGTGGTCCGCCCGCACGGCCATGACGGGCGCGTCGAGTTGGTCGCGCTTCGGGAACCCATTGAACACCTTAATCGCCCAGCCCATCCCGAATGCAAGTGCGAGCGCAGCAAGAAGCGCGATGGAGACGGTCCTCGGATGCGCAGAGCGGCGCAGGGGATTCTCCACAAGGAAGTAGACGAGCGAGGCGATGAGGAAGGAGAGTGCGAGCGCACCGGCCAGCACGCCCGCCGACGGGTGCGGGTAGTAGATGAAGAGGTAGGAGAGGAGCGGCCAGTGCCAGAGGTAGAGCGAGTAGCTGATGAGCCCGACGTAGGTCATCGGCCGCCAGGAGAGGAGCGTGCAGTTCACGACCGCTCCCGGTGCGGCGGCGATGAGGGCGACGGCGCCCAGGACCGGGAGGAGCGTGACGGCGCCCGGATGCGCCGCGGCGTTTCCGTAGAGCGCCATCGGGAGCACGATGCCGGCGAGGCCGCCGAGAGAGAGGGCGTTGCGCACGCTAGAATCCAGACGTTCTGCGCTCCACCCGCCGAAAGTCTCCGCATGGGCGAGGACGATGCCGGCGCCCAGCTCCCAGAAGCGCGTGAGCGGAAAGTAGAAGGCGAAGTTCTTGTCGGAGGCGGCGAGGCAGGCGGCGAGCGCCCCCGCCGTGATGAGACCCACCAGAATCCCGAGGCGCTTCGCCGAGCGCGAAAGCCGCCAGACGAGCGCGCAGAGAATCGGGAACGCGATGTAGAACTGCTCCTCGATCGCGAGGCTCCAGAGGTGCAGGAGTGGCTTTCTGAGCGCGTCCTCCGTGAAGTAGCCGAGTTCGCGCAAAAGCCTGAAGTTCTCGATGAAGGCGGCGCTCGAGTAGATGTGCTTGGCGAGATTTCTGAATTCATCGGGCAGCAGCACAAACCAGCCGACCGCGGCAACGGCGAGCAGCAGCAACACGAGGTTCGGGATGATGCGCCGGATGCGCTTCTCGTAGAAGATGCGGTAGCTGAATGTGCCCGCCGCGAGTCCGCGGAAGATGATCCCCGAGATCAAGTAGCCGGAGATCACGAAGAAGACGTCCACACCGAAGAAGCCCCCAGGAATGAGTTCAGGGAAGGCGTGGTAGACGAGGACGGGCAGAACGGCGAGGGCGCGCAGGCCCGTGATGTCGTTTCGCCAAAGACGGGCGGAATGCTTTTCGATGGTCATGGGAGGGGATCGTGGAATGTGGCGGAAGGGCATGCTACCCGAATCTGCCTGTCCTTCTCGCGATGAAGTCCCGGAGGAATTCCGTTCCGCTGCACGGGGCGCCTGCGGCGGGCGGACCTCCTCCCGCGCGGGCTATGATTAGCACAACTCTTTCTCGCGGAGACGCCAGCCATGCACAACGACCATCTCAACCAGACGCCGGAAGCGGACAAGCCCGCAGCGGAGTCCGCCGCCGCCCCGAAGGAAGGGGCCGCAGAGGCCCCTTCGCTTGCCGAACGCTTCCTTGAGGTCGCCGCCCGGCGGCCTCTGAAGGAGAAGGCCGTGCGCTACGCGCGCCCCAAGAAGGGGCCGCGCCGCAAGGAGGACGTTCTGTCCACCACCGTCGTGCTGCGCCTCTCCCGGGAGCAGCTTGAATTTCTGCGTGCGATCGGCGGTGCGCTGTGGGTGCGCGCCCTCGTGGACCTGCAGATAGAACGGCTCGGCGTCGGCGAAAAGCTCCGCAATCAGGTGCTCGCGCGTCAGCGCCAGCAGCCGCTGCACCTCACGGCCCGCGCGAAGCGCCCCGCCAAGCCCATTCTTTCCGACGAAGAGTGAGCGGTCGGCGCCGCCCGCACCCGCAGCGTGTCATTTGACGCCTTTGATTTGTCATTGAACGCCAATGGTCGACCATTGGAAACATAATAAAAACAATGTGTTAAGTGTTTGGAGGCCGTCACGGAGGCTAGGAGAAAGTGCTTAGATGAAGCGCCGTGAAGGGCGCGGCCTCCCTCCTACAATGCTCCGCAAACGGATTCCGGGAGTCCCGCCTTCTGCGGCAGACTCCGGATCCGTAGCCGTACCCAAACCACATGGAGCACACCTATGCCGATGAATCTTCGCGGCCGCAGCCTTCTCTCGCTCGTTCACCACACGCCCGCCGAGATCGACTACCTCGTCGACCTCGCGATCGACCTCAAGAAGGCGAAGCGTCTGGGCAACGAACCGCGACGCCTCGTCGGCAAGAACATCGCCCTCGTCTTTGAGAAGACGAGTACGCGCACCCGTGCGTCCTTTGAGGTCGCCGCCCACGACCAGGGCGCCGGCACGACCTTCTTCGAACCCTCTTCGTCGCAGATCGGCCACAAGGAGAGCATCAAGGACACGGCCCGCGTGCTCGGGCAGATGTACGACGCGATCGAATACCGCGGCTTCTCGCAGAAGGTCGTTGAGGAGCTCGCTGCCTATGCGGGTGTGCCCGTCTACAACGGACTCACCGACGAGTGGCATCCGACGCAGATGCTCTGCGACCTGATGACGATGAAGGAGGCGAGCGGCAAGGCCTGGAAGGACATTTCGTTCGCCTACATGGGCGACGCGCGCTTCAACACGGGGAACTCGCTCCTCATGATCGGCGCCAAGATGGGCATGGACGTGCGCATCGGCGCGCCCAAGGAATGCTGGCCCTCGGCCGAGCTCATCGCGCTCTGCGAGGAGCTCGCCGCCGCCTCGGGCGCGAAGATCACGATCACCGAGGATCCGGTCGAAGCCGTCAAGGGCGTGGACTTCATCCACACGGACATCTGGGTCTCGATGGGCGAGCCCGCCGAGGTCTGGGCCGAGCGCATCCGCCTCCTGAAGCCCTACCAGGTGAACGCCGAACTGATGGCCGCCTCCGGCAACCCCAATGTGCGCTTCATGCACTGCTTGCCCGCCTACCACAACACCGAGACGAAGGTGGGCGCCAAGGTGGTTGAGGCGCATCCCGAGCTCGCGCAGGGCGTCGAAGTGACCGAGGAGGTCTTCGAGTCGCCCGCCTCGATCGTCTTCGAGCAGGCCGGCAACCGCATGCACACGATCAAGGCGCTGATGGTCGCGACCCTCGCCTGACCGTCCCGTCTGCGCCGGAGGGGGCCGCGCGCCCCTTCCGGGGAAGCGAAGAAGCCGCTCGAAGGGCCAGTTCATTCCGGCGCTTCGGGCGGCTTCTTTGCGCTTAACCCAAACTCCGGGTTAGCCGATCCCTACCCAAACTCCGGGTTAGCCGATCCCTAACAGGAGAGGATCTTCGGAGGGAGCGG
>NZ_DAVZJY010000054.1:0-11482 GCF_052272535.1 Sutterella sp.
GTCCCGCTGCCCGCAGGTGCGAACGAATTTCGTTCGCACCTGCGCGGACGCAGCGGGTGAGTCCCGTGGACTCAGAACTGCTTCGCGGGGGCGGGCGGAAGCGGCTTCACGAACGCGGACGTGCCCCAGAGCGGGACGGTGGAGATCGCGTGCTTGAAGCTCCCGCTCGTCTCCTTCGTGGAGTAGGAGAGGTAGATGAGCGTCTGGTGCGCGGCATCGTAGATGCGGCGGATCTTCATGTACTTGAAGAAGATGCTCTTTGAGCGCGTGAAGATCACGACGCCGTCCTTCGACTTGTCGATCGCGGCGATCATCGCCGGAGTGATGTCGCCCGTCTGGCGGCAGGAGATCGAGCTCTCGGACGGATCGGCGAGCGTCAGGGGCGATTCGATGCTCGCGACGTGGCAGGTGACGCCCGGCACCTCCTGGTCCACGAAGGCGTCGAGCTTGATGTTCTTGAAGGTGAGGAAGCCGAGCGAGACGTCGGCCACCTCGGACTCCTTGGAGCATCCGGCGAGCCCGCCCGCGAGACCGAGGGCGAGCGTGAGGGCGAGGACGGCGCCGCCCGCGCGGCTGAGCTTCGGGGAAATCTGCATCAGAAGGTCACCTTGTCGGGATCCTGGCCGGAGAAGCCGAATTCGGGGAGCGCCCGGATGGCGGCGACGACGTCGCCGGGCATTTCAAAGCCGAAGACGTCGAGGTTCGCGCGGATGCGCTGCGCCGACACGGACTTCGGGAGCGGAAGCGTCCCGGTCTCGAGACAGAAGCGCAGCGCCAACTGCGCGGTGGTGACGCCGAGGCGGCGGGCGAGGGTCTCGAGCCGCGGGTCGTTGAGGACGCGCCCGCACCCGAGCGGGCTCCACGCCTCGACCACGAGCCCGTGGGCGCGCGAGTAGTCCATCACGTCCTGCTGCAGGTACCCGGGGTGGTATTCGATCTGGTTCACCATGGGCTTCACTTCGGCGGCGAGGAGCGGCTCCAAGTGCTGCGGGCGGAAGTTCGAGACGCCGATCGCGCGGATGCGCCCGGCCTTGTAGAGCTCGGTGAGCGCCTGCCAGGTCGCGAGGTTCACCTCGCGCCAGTCCGGGAAGCGCGAGGGCGAGGCGGGCCAGTGGATGAGGTAGAGGTCGAGGTAGTCGAGCTGCAGGTCTTCGAGCGTCTTCTCAAAGGCCTCGAGCGTCGTGCGGTAGCCGCGGGCGCTGTTCCAGACCTTGCTCGTCACGAAGAGATCGCCGCGCTTGACGCCCGAGGCGCGGATGCCGCGGCCGACGCTCTTTTCGTTGCGGTAGATCGCCGCCGTGTCGATGTGGCGGTAGCCCGCTTCGATCGCTTCGCAGACGGCCCGTTCGGCGACATCGTCGGGCGACTGCCAGGTGCCGAAGCCGATGCAGGGAATGCCGACGCCGTTCTCAAGCTTGAAGACGTCGGTGGCGCACTTGAATTCCATGATTTCTTCCTTCTGCAGCATGGGGACGGGCGGAGGGGCGCTCGGGGGAGGCGCCGCGGCTCCCGCCCGCAATGAGTTCCCTGCATTTTGCACGCATCGCGCCCCGGAGCGCTTCCGCCGAAACGAAGGGAAACAGGTTCAGGACGCGCGGCCCGAGACGATCCGCCGGTCGCTCGAAGGCTCATTGAAGCGCCTGCGCACGGACTGCATCGACCTCTACTGCTTCCACCGCGTGGATCCGGCGGTGCCTCTCGAAGAGGTCGCCGGCGTGATGGCGGACCTCATCGCCGAAGGCAGGATCCGCGCCTGGGGGGCGAAGCCGGTCCCGTGACGCTCGCCCGTGCGGTCAAGGTCTGCCGGCCGGCGTCGCTCCAGAGCGAATACTCGATGATGTGGCGCGCGCCGGAAGCACAGATCATGCCCTTCCTCGAGCGCGAGGGAATCGGCTTCGTGCCCTTCAGCCCGCTTGGAAAAGGCTTCCTGATGGGGACGATCACGGCCTCGACCGAATTGGCGGAGAACGACTTCCGACGTGCGGTGCCGCGCTTCGAGAAGGCCAATCTCGAGGCGAACGAGCGTCTGGTCGCCGCGGTGCGCGAACTCGCCGAGGAGAAGAACACCGCGCCCCTCGCAGATCGCGCTCGCCTGGATCCTCGCTCAAGGGCAGTGGATCGCGCCGATTCCCAGCACGACGAAGCCCGGGCGGCTGCGTGAAAACGTCGCGGCCGCCGCGATCTCGATCACCAAGGACGAGCTCGCCCGCTCCCCGGACGCTTCTCGACGCGATTCCCGTCGCGGGCGATCGCTGCCGGCCCGATCACGCGCGCCGCGTCGCGCCCTGATGCGCGCCGGCCTTCGCCGGCAGGGGGGCGCAGCTCCGTTGACGGCGGGCAAGTATTACCTCCGTCCTCCTGCGGGGCGGCCTCCCGGTCGATCGGGAGGCCGCCCCGCGGCGCAATAATCGAGGGATCGAACGACAAACCCAACCCAACCGGACCGCGGCCCGGGGCCACGGGAGCGCCAAGTGCCTCCCGTTCGTCCCGCCCCAAGGTCCTCCTCACCCGGAAGAGGACAGGAAGGAAGAAAATGATCACCCTCTCAGACCGCAGCAGCACCTTCACCGACTCCGTCATCCGCCGCATGAGCCGCGTGTGCGCGAAGTACGGCGCGTTGAACCTCGCGCAGGGCTTCCCCGACTACAACCCACCCGAACCGATGCTCAAGCGCCTCGCCGAAGTCGCCTACCAGGGGCCGCACCAGTACGCGACCACCTGGGGCGCGCAGAACTTCCGTGAAGCGCTCTGCGAGAAGGTGAAGCACTTCAGCGGCCTCGAGTACGACCCGAACTCCGAAGTGGCCGTCACCTGCGGCGGCACCGAGGCGATGATGGCCTCGGTCCTCGCGACGATCAACCCGGGCGACAAGGTCGCGATCTTCTCGCCCTTCTACGAGAACTACGGCGCGGACGCGATTCTTTCGGGCGCCCAACCGATCTTCGTGCCCCTGAAGGCTCCGACCTTCGAGTTTGACGAGGAGGAGCTGCGCAGCGCCTTCCGCGCGGGTGCGAAGGCCCTCATCCTCTGCAACCCCTCGAACCCCTCGGGCAAGGTCTTCACGAAGGCCGAGCTCGAGAAAATCGCGAAGATCGTCAAGGAGTTCGATGCCTTCGTGATCACCGACGAGGTCTACGAACACATCATCTACAAGCCCGCGGTGCACACCTACTTCGCGGCCCTGCCGGGCATGCGCGAGCGCACGATCATCTGCAACTCGCTCTCGAAGACCTATTCGATCACCGGCTGGCGCCTCGGCTACGTCCTTGGACCCGCCGAAGCCCTCGACCGCGTGCGCAAGGTGCACGACTTCCTCACGGTGGGCGCCGCGGCGCCGCTCCAGGAGGCGGCGGTCACGGGCCTCAAGTTCGGCGACGACTACTACGAGGAGCTCCAGGCCGAGTACACGCACCGCCGCAACCTCTTCCTCTCGGGGCTCGACAGCCTCGGACTCAAGTACTTCCGTCCGCAGGGCACGTACTTCGTGCTCGTGGACATCAGCCAGTTCGGCTATGACGACGACTACCAGTTCTGCCTCGACCTCGCTGAGAAGGTGAAGTTGGGCGCCGTTCCGGGCTCGTCCTTTTTCCGCGAACCCGAGCACCGCTACATGCGCCTGCACTTCGCCAAGGGCGACGACCGGGTGCTCGAGGACGCGATCGAGCGTCTGAAGAAGATCTCCATCCTGCAGAAGTAGTCGTCTGCACTGGGTTGAGCGCGGGTTCCGTTCTCCGCACGGAGCCCGCGTTTCTTTTCGCGCGGCGCGGTGGAGGGGAGACGCCCGGATTGCTCCGGGCGCCTTCTTCATCGGACGGGGCCGCCCTGTCAACGCGCTCAGAGGCCGAGCGCGCGCTCGACGTCCTGGAACTGGATGTTCATCGACTGGTAGCCGCCTTCGGCGAGGTACCAGGCCGCGGGGGTGAGATAGACGATGTGGTCTTCCTGCTTCGCCTTCGTGCGGTCGACGATTTCGTTCGCGAGCACGTCCTTCGCGAGCTTGGCGCCTGGGCGGCCGATCGCGCTGTCGCGGTCGAGAACGAAGAAGTAGTCGGGGTTGAGCTTGAGGAGAAGCTCGAAAGAGGCTTCGTTGCCGTGGTTGGCGTTGGCGTCCTGGGCGACGTTCCTGAAGCCGAATTCATTGCCGATGATGGCGCAGCGCGCGGCGTTGCCGAGGAGGTTCACGTGGGCGCTCGTCACGAGCGAGACGAGGCAGGTCTTGCCGGCGGCGGCTGTGCGGATCTTCTCGATGCGGCCGTTGAAGTGCGCGATGTCGGCGGCGGCCTCCTTCTCCTTCCCGAAGATCTTCGCGAGGTTCGTGAGATTGTCCGAGAAGCTTCGGAAGGTGCCCTTGTGGTGGTCGGTCGTCATGAAGATCACCGGGGCGATCTTCGAGAGTTCGTCGTACTTCTTCGCAAGGCGCCCGGAGATGAAGATCACCTCGGGTTCGGAGGCCATCAGCCCCTCGAGGTCGATCTCCTTCAGTGTGCCGATGTTGGTGATGCGGGCGCTCTTTTTGAAGTACTTCTCGAGGTACGGGAGCTTGGTGTTCTGCGTGAGGGCGACCATGCGGTCCGTGAGCCCCCAGTGGTCGAGCGTGTCGAGGACGGCGTAGTCGGCGACGGCGATGCGCTTGGGGTTCTTCGGCACGGTCACCTGAACGGGCTTGTTCGCGCCGTCAAGCGAATCGACGACGAGCGTCTCGGCGCCGAAGGCGGTCGAGGCGGGAAGCGCCGCGAGGGCGAGCGCGGAAAGGGCGGCGAGGCCGGCGGCGCGCCGGGTCATGCGGATGGACATGGGAATCAGACCTCCGGAGAGTGCTGGGTTGCGTATTGGGTTGGAGAGTCAGTGGAAGATGGCGAGGGGCTTGCCGTCGATCTCGTGGATCTGGAACTCCACCCCGTAGATGCGTTTCAGGGTCTCCGGCGTCATCACCTCGGCGACGTTTCCCCAGGCGGCGATGCGGCCGTCCTTGAAGGCGCAGATGAAGTCGGAGTAGAAGGCGGCGAGATTGATCTCGTGGAGCACGAGGATCACGGTCTTGCCGAGCTCGTCGCAGAGCCGGCGGACGAGCTTCATCATCTGCGTGGCGTGGTAGATGTCGAGGTTGTTCGTCGGCTCGTCAAAGAGGATGTATTCGGTGTCCTGCGCGAGGACCATCGCGATGAAGGCGCGCTGACGCTGGCCGCCCGACATTTCGTCGATGAAGCGCTCGGCGAAGGGCTCGAGCTCCATGTAGCGGATCGAGCGGTCGACGATCTCCCAGTCGGCGGCCGAGAGGGCCGACCCAGAGTGCGGGAAGCGCCCGAAGGCTACGAGCTCGCGCACGGTGAGCTTCATCTGCACGTTGTTCGACTGCGTGAGGATCGCGAGGTGGCGCGCCAGCTCCCGGCTCTCCCAGGCATCGACGTCTCGGCCCCGGAATTCGACCGTGCCCGAGGTGCGCGCGATGAGGCGCGAGATCATGCCGAGCACGGTGGACTTGCCGGCGCCGTTCGGGCCGATCATGGAGATCACTTTGCCGTGGGGCAGGTCGATCGAGACGTCGCTGACGACCGTCTGATCCTCGTAGGTCTTGGTGAGGTTCTTGATGCTGAACATGTCCGCTTCCCGCGCCGGATTACTTTGCGGTGAGGATGAGGTAGAGGAAGTAGAGGCCGCCGCCGATCGTCACGAAGACGCTCACGGGGACGCTGTAGACCATGACGTGCTCCACGACGAACTGGCCCGCGCAGAGGATGAGCATGCCCACCAGCCCCGCGCCCGCGATGAGCCACGTGTGGCGGTAGGTCGGCAGCAGCTGCCGCGCGACGTTCGCGGTGATGAGTCCGAGGAAGGAGAGCGGCCCGACGAGCGCGGTCGCGACTGCGATGTAGAGCGCGACGCCTACCATGAGGCGGCGCAGCGTGCGCTCGTAGTCGACGCCGAGGCTCACCGCCTGTTCGCGCCCGAGACTCACGATGTCGAGGATCGCGAGGTCGCGCCGCAGCCACCAGGCGATTGCGGCGAGAAGCAGGATCCCCGGGATGATGCAGGCGAGGTTCACGTTCGTGAAGCTCGCGATGAGGGAGTTGAGGAGCGCGTCGTATTCGTTCGGGTCCATCACGCGCGTGAGCGAGTTCTGCATGCTCGAGAAGAAGGTCGAGAGCACCGTGCCGATGAGGAGCACGTAGAGGACGTTCCCGCCCGTCTTCTGGAAGATCGTGTAGTAGATGAAGGTCGCGATCACGCCCATGAGCACGATGTCCACGGCGAAGGCCATCACCGGGTTCGTCGCGAAGGCGCTCCCTGAGCCGAGGAAGAACACCACCGCCGTGTGGATGAGGAGGTAGAGGGAGTTCATCCCGAGCAGGCAGGGCGTCACGATGTTGTTGCGGATGATCGTCTGGAAGACGATCGCCGCGGCCGAGATCGAGAAGCCCGCGGTCAACATCACGACGAGGCGCGGCGCGCGCAGCCCCATCGCATAGGCGAAGAACTTCGGGTTGACGAACGCGAACTGGTAGAGCGCGCAGAAGAGCAGCACGAGTCCGCAGAGCACGCCCGTCGTGAGGGCGAGGCGCCTGCTGCGGGGCGTCGAGAAGGCTTTGACGAGGACCGGCATTTTCAGAGCGCCTCCCGGGTGCAGACGGATTTCCTGCGGGTGAGGCCGAAGAGCGCGAGGAGCGACTTCCGGTCGAGGCTGCGGCGCCCGAAGCGCAGCCGGTAGAAGATGAGGACGATGAAGATGAGGCTGCCGAGCGTTCCCACGATCAGCTCGATCGGGAGCTCATAGGGC
Organism: Sutterella sp.; assembly: GCF_052272535.1. Classification (NCBI taxonomy): domain Bacteria; kingdom Pseudomonadati; phylum Pseudomonadota; class Betaproteobacteria; order Burkholderiales; family Sutterellaceae; genus Sutterella; species Sutterella sp. Next base: position 6,776 of record NZ_DAVZJY010000054.1, read on the forward strand.
AGGATCACGAAGCGTCCGATCAGGTCGCAGACGAGGACGAAGAGCGCGCCGAAGAGCGTCGTGTCGGCGAGCGTCGCGCGCAGGTCGTCGCCCTTGAAGATCGCGATGAGGTTCGGAACGATGAGGCCGATGTAGGAGATCGACCCCACGACGGTGACCACCGACGCGGTGATCATCGCCGCGATCGAGAGGCCCGCAAAGAGCACGAACGTGTAGTTGACGCCGAGGTTTTTCGAGAAGTCGCGTCCCATGCCGACGATGTTGAACCACTTGGCGTAGATCCACGCGAGGGCGACGAGGGGGACCACCAGGTAGACGAGTTCGTAGTTCCCGCGCAGCACGAGCGAGAAGTGGCCCACGAGCCAGGTCGAGAGCGCCTGCGTCATGTCGAAGCGGTAGGCGAGGAAGTTCGTGGTGCCGCCGATCACATTGCCGAACATGATGCCTACGAGCGGCACCATCACCGGGTCCTTCATCGGCATGCGCAGAATGAACCAGATGAAGATCCAGGTGCCGAGAACCGCCGCGCCGAAGGCGCATGCCGCACGGCCCCAGAGCGTGGAGTCGGGCAGAAAGAGGAGCGCCAGGAGGATGCCGAACTGCGCCGAGGAGATCGTCGCGCCCGTCGTGGGCGAGACGAATTTGTTCGCGCAGAGCTGCTGCATGATCAGGCCCGCGATGCTCATGCCCGCGCCCGTGCAGAGGATCGCGAGGAGTCGCGGCAGGCGCGAGATGAAGAGCACTTCGAGCGACTCCACGTCGCCCGAGAGGAGCGAATGAAGCGTGATGTCGGCCGCCCCCACGAGGAGCGAGGCGGCGCTCACGACGGCCGTGAGCAGAAGAAGAACGACGGTTGACTTGGGCATGAGGACGGAGGCGCCCGGCGGCTCCGTCCGAGCGGAGTCCCAGTCGCCGCAAGGGGAGTGGAACTCCCGAAGACGGTTCAAGTCCGCTCATTCTGCACAAGTTTGGAAGTGAGAATCACTATCGTTACGGTTCTTTGCAACGGGTTGACAAAACTTAACGAACGTTTTGCTGAAAACTCCGTTAATTCAATGACATGAACGTATGCATCGCGTTTGTCCGGGTTAAGAAGTGTAAAGACGTTCCTCCACAGGAAGAATTAGTTCCTTAGGTAAATCTAAGTAAAAACAGTGAATTGCAAAAAAGCAAAATTCTTGGTCGAACTTGTCCATCCATTTTCCGTAAAGAGAAGCATTCCCATTTAAACGGATAGTATGCGGGCTGACAGACAGCCGGATGCGGGATTCCCCGACCTTGAGCAGCCGGTGGTGAAGCGGACGTCCTTCGGGGCGCTCCGCCGTCCCTTCAGATCAACTCAAGGCGTCCGGGAAGGGCGTCCGGTCCCGCACGCAAAGCACTTCCGGGCCGGTCGCGCTTCGGACGTCGACAGCCAAGCACGAAACCACACATGAAACTCGAACGCAAAGCGCTCCTGCTGCTTCCGCTCGCCGCCGCCGTTTCCGCCGCCTGGGCCGACGACGGCTACACCACGCTCGACACCTCGGTCATTTCCGCCGCGGGCTACGCCCAGGACACCCGCGAGGCGCCGGCGAGCGTCTCCGTGATCACGGCCGAGGAGCTCGCGACGAAGCCCATCATCGACATCGGCACGGCCGTGGGCGACGTTCCGGGCGTGGACATCTCCCAGAACAAAATGGGCGCGGCCGAAATCTCCATCCGCGGGTTCGAATCGGGCTACACGGCGATTCTCGTCGACGGCCGCAGGATGAACACCTCCCGGAGCATGGTTAACAACGGCTTCGATCCGGGCTCCGTGATCATGCCGCCCGTGGGCGCGATCGAGCGCATCGAGGTGATCCGCGGTCCCGCCTCGACCATCTGGGGTTCGGACGCCGTGGGCGGCGTCGTGAACATCATCACGAAGAAGCACCCGGAGAAGTTCACCGGGTCGATCCAGATCGAGCGTACGCAGTTCGAAGAAGACGACAAATACGGCAACCGCTGGGGCACGAACGTCTACCTCGACATCCCCCTCAAGGAGGACGTGCTCTCGCTGCAGCTGCGCGGCCGTTGGCAAGACCGCGACGCCTACAAGCTCAGGAAGCCCAATGCGCCGAACGGTAAGAATCCCTACGCGGGCCATTCGCCGACGGATGGCTACACGGGCAATCTCGGCGCCCGGCTCGACCTCACGGTGAACGACGCCAACAGCCTCTATGTCGACGGCGACTACACGCGCTACAAGGGCGGCGCCATGAATTCGAGCAGCAAGTCGGTTCAGACCTACCGCTGGTGGAACAAGTACAACGCCGTGCTGGGCCATCAGGGCAAGTACGACGTCGGCACGCTCGAGACCTATCTGCAGTACAACGCGCTCGAGCAGGTGAAGACCTACGGCAGCAGCGCTCAAGGCGCCGCTCCCTGGACCGAACAGACGGGCAGCCCGATGATGGCGAGCCGCAGCTGGACATTCAGCTCCCGCCTCAATACGCCGCTTGAGTTCGGCGCTCTGGGCTCGATGACCCTGGCCTCGGGCGTCGAGGCGGTCTACGAAACCTTCGACGACTACACCCGCAAGAAGAGCGGGGTAGCCGATCCGCTGAACCTCGATCAGACGACGCTCGCGGCCTACGCTGAGGGCGAATACTTCGTGAACGAAAACTGGATCGCGACCCTGGGCGGGCGCGTGCACTGGAGCGACATCTTCGGCGCGCACCTCTCTCCGCGCGCCTATCTGGTCTACAAGCCCTTCGAAGCGCTGAGCGTCAAGGGCGGCGTGGCGAACGGCTACCTGACGCCGCAGATCAAGAAGCTCACCGACGGCATTTATTCGTATGGATCGAGGGGGTCGGGAGACGCCTACGGCAACCCCGACCTCAAGCCCGAAGAGAGCTGGAGCTGGGAGCTTTCGAGCACGGTTGAGCTCCAGAACCTGGCGAGCGTGACCTTGGGGGTCTTCTGGACGGACTTTAAGAACAAGCTCGCCACCGAAACAATCAACGCTGCGGGCGACACGCGCGACATCAACCGCGGCAAGGTGCGCGCCAAGGGCGTGGAGCTTCTCCTCACCACGGCGCCCTTCCACGGGCTGCGCTTCACGGGCGGCTACACCTACACGCACGCGGAGATCCTGTCGGGCTCACTGGTCGACCGCGGCACCGGGTGGGAGGACTCCAAGCGTCCCAATGAACTTCCGCGCCACTCGCTCACCGCGCGTCTCGACTACCAGTATCAGGACTTCAGCGCATACGTGAAGAGCACCTCGAAGTTCGACTCCGAACGACAGTCCACGAGGGGAGGCGCCAACTGCGACAAGTACAAGAACTACACGAAGATCGACATCGGCGCGACCTACGTTTGGCAGAAGAACCACCACTTCTCCGCGGCGCTCAACAACATCACCGACGTCGGCCTGGAGTGGGTTCCGGATCTGAGTGGCAACGGCTATGCCAACGCCTACAAGGAGTACATCGACGGGCGCAACCTCTGGCTCTCGTACACGTACACTTTCTGAGAACTTGGTTGAGACGTAGATTGAGTCTCATTTAGAATCCGGGCCGACTCTCATCGGCCCGGGGCCAACCAGAAGAAGCGCCCCCCTTCAGGCGCGTCCTCCTAGTGAGCACCCCCTCCATTCCCTTCAGAGACTAGAAACAATGGAATTCATCAAGGAAAGCGTCGACTACGCCATCTTCATCATCCTCGGCGTCATGGGGTTCATCACCGTGTGGCTCACGATCGAGCGTCTTCTCTTCATGAAGAAGTGCCGTCCCGAGGACTACCCGACGAAGGACGCCTACGATGAGGCGCTCACGAACAACCTCACGACGCTCTACATCATCTATTCGAACGCCCCGTACGTCGGCCTTCTCGGCACCGTGATCGGCATCATGATCACCTTCTACGACATGGGCCAGTCGGGCAACATCAACGCCTCGGACATCATGACGGGACTCTCGCTCGCCCTGAAGGCGACCGCACTCGGCCTCACGGTCGCGATTCCGACCCTCATCGTCTACAACGGCCTGCAGAGGAGGATCAACATCCTCTCCGCGCGCTGGAGTGAAGCGCATCAGCACCCGGGGGAAAAGGCATGATCGAGATTCCGAAGAAGGAGCCTCTGAACATCGTCCCCTTCATCGACATCATGCTCGTGCTCCTTGCCATGGTGCTCTCCATCTCGACCTTCATCGCGAAGGGCGAGATTCAGATCAACCTTCCGAAGTCGGAGACCGCAAGCACCCCGCAGAAGGCGAACCAGAATCCGCGCCTCGTGCAGGTCGACGCCGAGGGCGACTTCTTCCTCGACGGCTCGAAGATGTCGAAGGAGGAGCTCTCCGAGGCGATCGCGAACCTGCCGCGTGAAGAACGCGTGCTGCTGCGCATCGACCGCGACTCCAAGTTCGACCGCTTCATCCAGGTCATCGACCTCTTCAAGGCCCACAACCATGAGAACTTCACCATCGCAACGGAAAAAGAAGGACGCTGAGCGCTCGCTCCAGTCGTTCCTTCTCGCGTGCTGCGTCTACGCGCCGTTTCTCTGGGCCGTTCTCTACGTGGCGCCTTCGCTCTCGTACAAGCCTGCGGGCGAGTCGGCGTCGGTGTCGCTCTCCTTCGCGCAGCTCTCCGGCGGCGGCATGCCCGCCGAGGAGGCCGCTCCGGAACCCGTCGCCGAGACGGCGCCTCCGCCCGAGGAGAAGGCCGTCGAGCCCGAAACCGAGC
>NZ_DAVZJY010000055.1:0-11340 GCF_052272535.1 Sutterella sp.
GGCGGCCGTGGCGCCGACGATCAGAAGCGACGCCCACGGGTCGGTGCCGCCCGTACCGAAGAACCCCTGCCGGAAGCCGTCCACGAGATAGAAGAAGGGGTTGAGGCGGCTCACCGTCTGCCAGAGGGGAGGGAGCGACTCGACCGAGTAGAAGACGCCCGAGAGGAAGGTGAGCGGCATCACGACGAAGTTCATCACCGCCCCCATCTGATCGTACTTCTCCGCCCAGAGCGCCGTGATGAGGCCGAGCGCGGCCATGATCATGCAGCCGAAGAAGGCGAAGGAGACGAGCAGCCAGGGCTCGCGCACCGGAGGCGCGGCCCAGTAGGCGCAGAGGAGGTAGAGTCCCGCGCCCGCGAGCATCGAGCGCACGAACGACGCCCCGATGTAGGCGGCGGCCACCGCGGGCCCCGGAATCGAGGGGAGCAGGATGAAGACGAGGTTTCCCGAGATCTTCGACTGGATGAGCGAGGAGGCGGTGTTTGAGAACGCGTTCTGCAGCACCGTCATCATGATGAGGCCCGGGATGATGAAGGCCGTGTAGGAGACGCCATCATAGACGGGGAGGTGCTTGGAGAGCGCCTCCCCGAAAACGACGAGGTAGAGGCCGCCCGTGAGCACGGGGGCGAGCACGGTGTGCAGCCACACCTTCATGAAGCGGACGACCTCCTTCTCAAAGAGCGTCCAAAACGGAGTCCACATCTCAATTCGCTCCCATGAGTGCAAGGAACACGTCCTCGAGGTCGGGCTGCCCGACCGTGAGGTTTTCGATCTTCACGCCCGCCGCGCGCATGCATTCGAGCTTCGCGAGGACGTCGTCGGCGTCGGTGAGCCGAAGCGCCACGTCGGCGCCGTGGCGGCGCACGACGTCGGGCTCCAGGGCCGCGGGCAGATCGCCCGAAACGATGCGGCAGCGCAGCACCCGGCCCTCAAAGCGCGAGAGGAGCGTTTCGGTGCGCTCGAGCGCGGCGACCTCGCCCAGCTTCATGATCGCGATGCGGCTGCAGAGCTGCTGCGCCTCGGCGAGGTAGTGGGTCGTGAGGATGATCGTGCGCCCTTCGCGGTGCAGACGCCCGATGAAGTCCCAGAGGTGTTCGCGCAGCTCCACGTCCACGCCCGCGGTGGGCTCGTCCAACACGATCACGGGCGGCTTGTGGACGAGCGCCTGGGCGACCAGCACGCGCCGCTTCATGCCGCCCGAAAGCGCCCGCATCGAGGCGTCGGCCTTGTCGGCGAGCCCGAGGTTCTCGAGGATCTCGTCGATCCAGGCGTCGTTCCTGCGCAGCCCCCAGTACCCCGACTGGAAGCGCAGCGTCTCGCGCACCGTGAGAAAGGGGTCGAAGGTGATCTCCTGCGGGACGATGCCGAGGGAGAGCGACGCGCGGCGGCGGTCCGCCGCGCAGTCCACGCCCCGCACGACGATGCGGCCCGCCGTCGGGGTGGTGAGCCCCGCGAGGCAGGAGATCAGGGTGGTCTTGCCGGCGCCGTTGGGGCCGAGGAGACCGAAGAACTCGCCTTCTTCAACGGCGAACGACACTCCCTTGAGGGCCTGAGTGCCCGAGGCGTAGCGTTTTTCTACGCCTTTGAAGCTCACGGCGGGCGTGGTGGTCTGAGTCATGATGGTGGTGGAGGTTGTTGGAAGAGAATGAAGGGCGCCGCCTCAATGTGGGAGAGCTCCCTCCCGGTCGGCGCAGGAACGTCCGCTTGCTCCGGGCGAAGCCCGACGGATGGCGCCCGCTAGAAATTCATGCCAAAAACGCTCCGGAAGAGCTCCGCGCCCTTTTCGAGGTCGAGCCGGTCCGGGTGCGTGTCGCTCGCGCGGCGCTTCTCCTCGCCTTCGAGCCCCGGGCGCCCGGCCATCATCGTGGTGATGCGGCCGAACGCCTCCGGGTCGAAGCGCCCACGGCAGAGAAAGGTCTGCGCGAGCGTGTTGCCGCGCCCGGCCTCGACGAGGCGCTTCGCGGTCTTCGCCATCCAGTCGCGCGCTTCGGGGCTCTGCGCGTCGCCGCCCATCGTCGCGAAGCACCCGATGGTCTTGCCTTCAAAGCGCGGCGCCACGGCGCGCATCTCTTCGGGCGCGTCGTCAAGATCGCGCCAGAAGCCGAGCAAGACCGGGTTGTAGGGCGCGAGGTCCGCGGGCAGGTCCTTCGGACGCACGAGCACGGCGCCGGGAAGCGCGTCGCAGATCGCGTGCCCGAGGATCATCGTGTTGCCCGTGCGCGAGCTGATGACGATGAGCGGTTTGGCGGCGGTTTGGGTCTCGGCCATTTCAATGGACCTTGAGGTGGATGTCTGTTCTTCTTCATTGAAGCGGGCGGCGCCCGTGCGCAGCCGCCCGCTTTTGCATCAGGAGCCCTCGCCCTCGGCGGGCTCAACGGCCGGGTGCCCCGGGGGCATGGCGGCCGGATGTGCGCCGGGGTGGCCGGCGGGCATGCCGGCGGGCGCGTCGGCAGCGGCGCCGCCCTCGTGCTGCCGCCAGAAGCTCTGGTGGAGCGCGATGTGGCCTTCAAAGCGGGCGAGGCGGCCGAGAACGGCTTCGGAGATCACGTGCTCGAGCTCGCAGGCGATCTTGTCGGCCATCTTCTCGTCAAGGTCGAGCACCGAGCTGAAAAAGTGCTTGATGATCTTGTTCTTGCGCACGAGCTCCGCGGCGATCGCGCGCCCCTTTTCGGTGAGGCGGATCGGGCTGTAGCGCTCGTAGGTGATGTAGCCCCGCTCCTTGAGGTCGCGGAAGGTGAGGGCCACGGTCGAGCGCGTGACGCCGAGCGTTTCGGAGAGCTTGCAGGCGCGTGCGTACCCCTGCGCCTCCTCCTCAAGGTAGATGTACTTCAGGTAGTTCTGACGCGTGGGCGAAAGGCCCGCGGCATGCTTGTCCGCGAGGGAGGGCGCAGGCGCGCACGCGGACGCTCCGCAGCAGTGCGGCGCATCCGGATGGTCGGCCGGCGCGTCGGGACGAACGGGCGGTTCTTCTTGGTGTGGCGTGGTCATCGGATTTGCGTGAGGTCGTCGGGACAAAGTGGAGGCGGCCCGATCCGCCTGCGTCCTGAGTCGTGCGGGGCTTCCTAAAGCGCGAAGAGATTGAGACGCTCAAGAGAGATTGAAGCCACCACCAATGTTTGACAGCTCGAACATTATACCGATATACTCCGCGCCGAGTGAGAATCATTTTCATTATCTCTATTGAAATGATTTTCATTGCTCTTCAAAGACGAGCGCCCGAAGCCGCCCGCCCAACCGACGGGAGCGGTCTCCCCGGGCACCGACACCCCACACCCTTGGCCGCCACAACCATGATGCACTCCTCCTCCGGCGAGGCGAAGAAGCCCGCTGCCGCCACCTTTGAGGCGGGCGCCCGTGAAATGAGCGAACGGGCGAAGTCCCACACTCCGGAAGCCTTCTACGCCAACCCCGCCGACCCGCTGCACGCGGCCTTCACGGCGAAGGCCGTGATTCATTCGGGCCCGGGCGGCATGCCGAAGACCGGAGAAGATGCACGCAGGACCCTTGAGGCGCTCGCCGACCGTCCGCGCACGGGCAAGTCGCTCGCCTACATCCACGTCCCCTTCTGCGAGACGCGCTGCCTCTACTGCATGTTCTACCAAAACCCCTTCAAGGAAGAGGCGGTGCATGCGTACGCCGAGAAGCTCGTGCGCGAGATCCAGATGTGGTCCGACCGCGCGGCTCAGAACTCCGCCCCGATCCACGCCGTCTATTTCGGCGGCGGCACGCCGACGGCCTTCTCGCCCGACGACCTGCGCCTCGTGCTCGGTGCCCTGAAGAAGTACCTGCCGCTCGCCAACGACTGCGAAATCACGCTCGAAGGGCGCATCCACAACTTCTCGAACGAGAAGATGGAGGCGGCGCTCGAAGGGGGCGTGAACCGCTTCTCCCTGGGCGTGCAGACCTTCAACACCCAGGTGCGCCAGTCGATGATGCGCGTCGACGGGCGCGATGCGATCATCTCGCGCCTCGAGCAGCTCTGCTCCTACGACGACTCCGCCGTGGTGCTCGACCTGATCTACGGGTTCCCGGGCCAGACGATGGAGATCTGGGAGGACGACCTCAGGACCGCAACGTCGCTGCCTTTGGACGGCATCGACTGCTATCAGCTCAACGTCTTCGAGAAGTCCCCGCTCGCGCGCCGCATTGAGTCGGGCAAGCTTCCTCCCGCGGCCGACCAGGCCCAGAAGGCCGACTTCTTCGCGAAGTCGGTCGAATACCTCACCGAACAGAACTGGCGCCGGCTCTCGAACAACCACTGGGGCAGCTCCACGCGCGAGCGCAACATCTACAACGCGCTCGGCAAGAGCGCCTGCGACTGCCTCGCCTTCGGCTGCGGCGCGGGCGGGCGCCTCTTCGGCAACGCCTTCATGATGGAGAGGAAGCTCGAGGACTACTACAAGATCCTCGAGGCGGGCGAGAAGCCCGCGGCCTTTCTCATGGCCCCGAAGCCCAACTGGCACCTCCTGCGCACCCTCTCGGCCGACATGGAGTCGGGCGCGATCAACCTGAAGAAAATCGGCGCCGCCTTCGGCGGCCTCGACCTCGAGGCGATGGCCGCCCCCGTGATCAAGCAGTGGGGTGAGGCCGGTCTTCTCTCGAAGCGCGGCGACTGGTACTGCCAGACGGTTGCGGGCCAGTACTGGCACGTCACCCTCGCGCAGCTCCTCATGAACTGGCTCGAGCCCATGCTCCCGGGCGCCATGCCCGCGGGCGGCGTGAAGAAGGTCATGGGAGCGCCTGCGATGGAGGGGCGCCCCGGCGCGATGCCGGGCGGCCACCCGCACGCCTCGGGAGCGAACGCCCCCGTCTCGATCGCCGGCATCGCCCGCATGCTCGCGATGGTGCCCGCCTCCATGCGCGACATGGCCCGCATGATGCCGCGCGCCATGCTCATGAACAAGCTGCGCGGCATGCCCGCGGAGCGCCTCGCGCACATGGACCCAAAGATCGACCGCGAAGCCGTGTTGAAGCTCATCGAATCGATCCCGGACGACGATTTCAACGCGATCCTCAAGAACCCTGAAAAATACGCCGCCAAAGAAGCGGCGGACGACAAGAAGGCCGTGCCCCCGCACCTCGGGTGAGCCACGCCGATCCATGAGACCCCAGACCGCAAGGTCCTGGAACCTTTCTCAACACCTCCTCCTTCTGGAAAACATAAAAAATGCACAGTCAGAAGCGCATTCTTGCCGCTGCCGTTGCGGCCGCCCTCTTTGCCATCGGCGCCTGCGCCGCTCAGGCCGATGAATACACCACGCTCGCACCCGTCAAGGTGACCGCGAGCCGCGTGGAGCAGGAGCTCAAGGACGTCAACATGTCCGTCTCCGTGATTACGGAAGAAGAGATCCGGGAATCCAATGCCCGCACCGTCGGCGAACTGCTTGAAAACGTCCCCGGCGTGCGCATCAACAACGATGGCGGGCAGGGCATCAAGCGCGTGAAGATCCGCGGCGAATCCGCCTTTCACACGCTCGTGATGATCGACGGCCAAAAAATCGGCGAACAGAAGTCGATGTCGGGCTCGCCCCTGCTGATCTCTCCGTCCGAAATCGAGCGCATTGAAGTGATCAAGGGACCGGCCTCCGTCCTCTATGGTTCTGAAGCCATCGGCGGCGCGATCAACATCATCACGAAGAAGGGCGGCACGAAGCCGATCGGCGGCGAACTCTCCGCCGGGATGAACACCTCCGCCTCCGGCAAGAGCGCGTCCGGGTCGGTCTATGGCTCGACGAACGGCTGGAACTACCGCCTCTCCGCGAGCGTTGAGGACGACGGTGAACTGAAGACGCCGGCCGGCGACATGTTCAACACGTACTTCACCTCCCGCGCCGCCTCCGGCTTCGTCTCCTACGACATCACTGCGGACGCTCAGGTGGGCGGCCGCCTCGAATACTACGACCTTGAATTCGGCTCCTCCGACGTTTCCGGTGGCTACCCCTACTTCACCGTCGACGTGCCGAAGTGGGAGCGTTACAAGGCCGGCGTCTTCGCTGAAGTGAAGAACATCTCAGACAATCTGGTTCGTGTCCGCACCGACGCCTTCTATCAGCGGGGCAACAAATCGATGGTGAACACCATCGGCACTTCTAACGGCAGGGTTCCGAACAGCACCAGTTACGTCTCTCCTCTTGCCGACAACAAGCTCAATCAGTACGGCTTTTCCGTTCAGACGGACTGGCGGCTTGGACAGAACCACTACCTCATCGCGGGGTATGAGTTCAATTACGACGACCTCGATGCCACCAGCCAGATGTGGATGCTTCGCTCTCCCGGCGTGCCCCTTATGAAGGTCACTGACAAAAATTACGACGGCTACCAAATGACGAACGCCGTGTTCGCCAGCATGGAGACGACGCTGCCCTTCGACTTGACGGCCAATTACGGCGTCCGCTACACCTGGGTCAAGTCTGAAATGGACCAGGTCACCTGGGGTATGAGGTCAGGCACCGCCTCGAAGTCCTTCCCCTCGCTTTCCGACGGCAAGGCGGTCTTCAACTTCGGCCTCCTCTGGAACGGCATTGATGATCTGACGCTGCGCGCCGCCTATTCGCAGGGCTATCAGTTCCCGCTACTGCAGAACCTCTACATCGACACCGCCATGGGTACGGGTTCTTCGACCACTCTTGCCAACCCCGATCTGAAGCCGGAAACGTCCGACAATTTCGAACTCGGTGCTCGTTGGTCCAAGCACGGCGTTGAGCTTGACGCCACCACCTTCTACTCCGATGCCGACGACTACATCGCAGTGGTGGCGCCGACCGGAGGGACGACCACGCAGTATCAGAACATTGCCAAGGCCAAGACCTGGGGGCTTGAAATGTCCGCTTCCTGGGAAATCGGTGCGACGGGCTTCGAACCGTACGCCAACCTCACCTGGATGCGCCGCCAGTTCAACCACAACGGCATGAAGACCTTCAAGTCCGGCACGCCCGACTTCTATGGCCGCTACGGCGTGCGTTGGACGGGCGAGTACAACGGTCTTGGGCTCCGCACCGACGTCTACGGCTTTACGCAGACCGCGATGAAGACGTTGGAGAACAACGACCCTGACAAAGAGCTTCGCTATGGCGGTGCGACCACCTTCAACATGACGGCGGGCGTCTCCTTCGGTCCGGAGAAGCAGTACTCGCTCGACGCGGGCTTCTACAACATCTTCGACAAGAAGTACCAGAACGAAGGCTCCATCTATGAGCCGGGCCGCTACTTCAGCATCAAGATGAACGCCCGCTTCTAACCCCTTGGTCCTGTGAGCATCCCTCGTCCGTCCGGGTCCGCCCGGTCGGACGAGGCGAAGCTCCTTCCCTTTTCAACACCATTGAGCACGATTCATGGATCGTCCCATCAACCGCTACTGGGAGGCGCGCGAACTCTGCCTGGTCGGCGTCTTCGCCGCGGCTGCGAAGCTCTCGAGCCTCCTGATCGCCCTTGCGGGCGGCGGCATGAACCCCGCAAGCCTGATCGCCAAGAACCTGGTCTTCACGACCTTGATGATCGTGCTCCTCACCAAGGTGCCCAAGCTCGGCACCCTCACGCTCTTCACGATCGTCTCGATGATCGTGAGCGTCTGTCTTCTGGGCGGGAGCCTCACGCTGCTCCCGGCCGCCCTTGCCGGCGCCCTGGCGGGCGAACTTTTCGTCTGGATCTCGGGCGGAGCGAAGAAGCCCTGGGCCCCCTGGGTCGCCGTCGGCGTCTACGACCTCATGAGCAAGGGGCTCTCCCTCGGGGTGTCGTACCTCTTCCTGCGCGAAAGCCCGCAGCTCATGACGGTCATCATTCCGATCGTCCTCTGCGGCTATCTCGGATCGCTCTTCGGCCTCTGGTTCGGCTGGAAAACTGTTGGAGAATTGAAGCATGCGGGCTTTGTTCGCTAAGAAGCCGGGGGCGGAAGCGTCCCCCCTGCAGCACCTCGACGCCCGCACGAAGCTCATGGTCACCCTCGCCGCGGCCGTACTCACGGTCGCCTGCGGGGGCGCCCTTTCGCAGCTCGTTCTCTGTGCGGCCACCCTCGTCTACGCGCTCTTTCTGAAGCGCCCGGGGCTCCTCGCGGTCCTCTACGGCGCCATGGCCGTGATGATGGCGGTCGCCGCGCTCTTCGGGCTCCTGCTCGAGCAGTGGTTCCCCGCGATGGGGGGACTCACCTTGAAGGCGCTCTTCATTCCGTTCCTGCGCGGCCTCTCGATGATGAACGTCGTGATGGTGCTCGCCCTCACGACCCGCGTCGAGGATCTCCTCGCCACGCTCGAGCGCATCCGCCTTCCCTTCTGCATCTTCCTCCCGACGGCGGTGATGCTGCGCTTCATCCCGACCTTCACGAACGACATCAAGCAGGTCTGGGAGACGCTCAAGATCCGCGGCTGGCCCGTGGGCCCGGTGATGATGACGATGCGGCCGCTGCTCTGCGCCCGCCTCGTCCTCGCGCCCGTGCTCTTCCGCGCGTTGAAGTCCTCCGAGACGCTCGGCGTCGCGTCCGAACTCAAGGGCCTCGGCACCACCAAGCGCACGATGCGCATGGACGGGCGGACGATGACCCGTGCGGACGTGGTCGTGCTCGGCGTCCTCACGCTCACCGCCGTCCTCACCCTCCTCGCCGAAGTGTTCCTCAAGCACATTTGGGCCGCCCCCGTCGCCATGCCCTAGGAGCGCCTTCCCCATGAAGATGATCGAATTCAAGAACGTCTCCTACGTCTACGCCAACACGACTCAGAAGGCGGTCGAGAACATCTCCCTCACGGTGAACGCGGGGGAGCTGAAGGTCGTCACCGGCGCCTCGGGGTGCGGCAAGACCACGCTCATGCGCCTCACGAACGGCATCTGCCCGCAGATCTACGGCGGCACGGTCTTCGGCACGGTCACGGTCGCGGGACTCAACGTCTCGACGACGCCCGTGGCGGAGCTCGCTGAGGTCGTCGGCACGCTCTTTCAGGACCCCGAGGAGCAGTTCTTCGCGCTCGCCGTGGGCGACGAGATCGCCTTCGCGCTCAGGAGCCGCGGCGTGCCGCCCGAAGAGATCGACCAGCGCGTCGAGCGCGCGGCGAAGAAGCTCGGCATCGAGCCGCTGCTCAACCAGGACATCCACGCGCTCTCCGAAGGCCAGAAGCAGAAGGTGGGGTTGGCGAGCATCCTCGCCCTCGGCCCCAAGGTTCTGATCTTCGACGAGCCGTCGGCGAATCTCGACCCGGAAGCGACGGAGTCGCTCGCCCTCACGATGGGGGAATTGAAGCGCGAAGGCGCGGCGATCCTCGTCGTGGACCACCGCCTCTACTGGCTCAAGGACGTCGCCGACGAGGTGATCGTCATGTCGAAGGGCCGCATCGAGGAGCGCGGCGCCTGGTCGATCCTCGAGGACGAAGGGATGCGCGAGCGTTGGGGGCTGCGCCGTGCGGACGTTGAGGATCCGCGCGAGACGCTGCCCTCGATCCCCGTGGTCTTCGGCGCGGCGCCCGACGAAACGGACGCGGTCTTCTCCGCGTCGCGCATGAGCTTCGCCTACACGCCCGAGAAGCCGATCTTCACGGACGTTTCGTTTCCCGTCCCGGCGGGCGTCACGGCGCTCATCGGCGCAAACGGCACGGGCAAAACCACGCTCGCGCGCATCCTCACGGGCCTCAACAAGGCCGAAGGCGTCTTCGCCGTCTGCGGGAAGCCCGTCGGCAAGGGCGGCCTCATGCCGCACTCGGGGCTCGTGCTCCAGAACGCCGACCACCAGCTGCAGATGCGCACCGTGCGCGAGGAGATCCGCTCCGCGATGGAGGCGGGCATCGCCGCGGAGCGCGCCAAGGAGGGCTTCTGGGCGAAGCTCAGGCGCGTGAAGCTCACCGATTCCGAGGCCGGGCGCTGCGAGGAGATCATGCGGCGCCTCAACCTCTCGCACCTCGCTTTTCGCCACCCGCAGAGCCTCTCGGGCGGCGAAAAGCAGCGCGTCGTCATCGCCTGCGCACTCGTGAAGAACCCGGCGATCCTCATCCTCGACGAACCGACGAGCGGTCTCGACGGCGCGAACATGGCCTGCATCGCCACACTTCTCGGCGAAGAGGCCGCCCGCGGACGCGCGGTCTTCCTCATCACCCACGACCTCGAGCTCCTCTCGATCTGCGACCGCGCGCTCGTGATGCAGCGGCTCCAGCCCGAGGGCTGAAGCCCTCAACCCATTCCTTCCACCCCATTGAAGCAACCATCCACCATAGGACACCCAAGCCATGACGATCGAACGCATCGAACCCACCGCCGAACAGGCCGCCGCCATCACCGAACTCATGAACGCCAAGTTCCCGGTGACGCTCGGCGTCGTCGCGCAGAAGCTCGGCCTCACGGAGCTTGAAGCCGCCAAGCGCCTCCCCGCCGACCGCGTCTCCTTCGTCACGGGCGACGCCGCGGAACGCTTCCCCGAACTCTGGGCCGCGCTCGCCGACTGGGCGAAGGCGACGCTCTTTCTCATTCACGGCGGCCACGTCTTTGAGATCGCCGCGAAGCTCTCGACCGGCAAGACCGCGCAGGGCTACTACAACATCCTCGCGAAGGACGCCGTCGTGGGCGGCCACATCCGCGTCGAGAACATCAAGGCCGCGGCCTTCCTCACGATGCCCTTCATGGGACGCGAGTCGCTCTCCGTGGCCTTCTTCGACGCCGAAGGCGCCGTGAGCTTCTCCGTCTACGCGGGCCGCGAAAACCACCAGATCATCGAGTCCGTGAAGACCGCCTTCTTCGCCGACCGCGAGAAGTTCTGCGCCTGAAGGGGGAGGAGCACCATGAAACCCCTGATTCTCGTAAGCTCCAAGACCGGCAACACCCGCATCATCGCCCACGGCATTGCGGACGAAGTCGCGGGCGCCGTCTACATGAACGCGGCCGATCTTCCCGGAGACCTCTCGGGCTTCGGCCCCGTCGGGCTCTTCTTCTGGTGCGACCGCGGCATGGCCCCGGAAGACATGAAGGCGGCCGCGAAGCGCCTTTGCGGGAAGGAAGTCGCCTGCTTCGCCACGATGGGCGGCTGTCCGCAGGAGGAGCGCGCCCTCGCGTGGATGCAGAAGACCTCGGAAGAGCTCGTCGCTGCGGGCGAAGGGAACGTCCTGAAGGGCACCTTCCTCTGCCAGGGGCGCATCGACCCCGAGCTGATCGAGCGCATGAACAAGATGTTCGGGAACGGCAAGCCCGATCCCGCGCGCGACGCGCGCCGCAAGGCCGCCGAGACGCACCCCGACCGTCTCGACGTGCTCGCGGCCGTTGAGGCCTGGAGAAAGTGCTTCGGGTGAAACGCCCCAGCGCGTCGCCTGCTCAAGACGGCGCACCTTGACGCACTCCCCGCCCTGAAGGACGGGGATTCTCCACTTGACCAACGCT